>NZ_JAUSCC010000007.1 GCF_030651745.1 Methylophaga sp. | reverse complement strand
AGATCCCTATACATTACTCACCCGTCCGCCACTAATCATTTCAGCAAGCTGAAAATCATCGTTCGACTTGCATGTGTTAGGCATGCCGCCAGCGTTCAATCTGAGCCATGATCAAACTCTTCAGTTTAATTGTGACTTAGTCTCTATAAGTCAGAGACAATAACTTGATTGACGTTTGCATTCTTGCGAATAACCTACGTCGTTTTTTCTTTTCAGAAATGTCCAACGCAAGTACCCACACAAATTACTTGATACCAGTTTTTTAAAGAGCTTGCAGTCATTGTGCCCTGCAAAGAAGCGAGAATTATACAGCCACTCGCCGAGCTGTCAACACTAAAAACCAGTTAATTTATTCAAAATCTAAAAACAAACTATTTGGTCAATTCAAATCAATAAGTTAGCAGTGCTAAATTAAAAACTGATGTGTTATATACAACTAAACCGGCATTTAGCCGGTTTAGTTTTAATCTATTAAAGATTATGTTTTAAGCAGAAGCTTCAGTTTCAACAGCTGCACGGTCGACAAGCTCAACAATGGCCATTGGTGCTTTATCACCGTCACGTAAGCCCGTTTTTAATACACGGACATAACCACCAGGGCGGTTAGCAGAGCGAGGCGAAACTTCGTTAAACAACTTGGTCACTGCATCACGACTACCTAAGCGAGCAAAAGCTAGACGACGGTTGGCAACACTGTCTGTTTTACCTAAAGTGATAAGTGGCTCAATAACGCCACGCAACTCTTTAGCCTTAGGCAGTGTAGTGCGAATAACCTCATGCTCAAGCAATGATGAAGCCATATTTTTGAACATAGCTTTTCTATGACTGCTATTGCGGTTTAATTTACGACCTGAATTACGATGACGCATGGTTCTTACCCTATTCTTTGTGCTGAATTACTTCAGTATTATTTTTGCTCTAAAGAAGCAGGTGGCCAGTTATCAAGGTGCATGCCTAAAGACAAGCCTTTTGATGCCAGGACTTCTTTGATTTCTGTCAGGGACTTTTTACCTAAATTAGGTGTTTTCAAAAGTTCCATTTCAGTACGTTGAATCAAATCACCTACGTAATAAATATTTTCTGCTTTCAGACAGTTCGCTGAACGTACTGTCAGATCCAAATCATCAATTGCCTGCAACAATGCTGGATCGATTGGCGGCTGTTTTGGCTCAGATGCTGCTTCTTCAATGACAGTAAAATCTACGAAAGAAGTTAGCTGGTCACTTAAGATCGTTGCTGCATATTTAATAGCATCTTCTGCATCCAAAGTACCATTGGTTTCAACATCGATGATTAATTTATCCAAATCAGTGCGATTTTCAACACGGGCACTTTCGACAGCATAAGTTACCAATCGTACAGGACTGAATGATGCATCGAGATGCAACTGACCAATAGCACGGTCTTCATCTTCGCCTAATGCCCGACTATTGGCAGCAGAGTAGCCACGACCTTTAACAACTTTAAAAGTAACTGACAGACTACCGCCAGTTAAATTGGCAATTACATGATCAGGATTCGTTACAACCACATTGTGGGGTAACTGAATATCTGCAGCAGTAACAGGGCCAACACCTTCCTTATTCAAACTTAAAACCGCTTCAGTAGCATCATGCAACTGAACCGCAATACCTTTCATGTTAAGAAGAATATCTAAAACATCTTCCTGTACACCGTTGATAGCTGAATATTCATGCACAACACCGTCGATTTGCGCTTCAACTACAGCCGCACCTTCCATTGAGGAAAGCAGAATTCTACGTAATGCATTACCCAGCGTATGCCCAAAACCACGTTCAAGCGGCTCCAGTACCAGACGTGTACGTGTGTCACTAAACTTCTGGATATCGACGATCCTTGGTTTAAGAAATTGACTCGTATAAGTCGTCATGCAAATTCCTCTAATAAATCCGTATTGGATTTAGTTATGTCTATTTCGAGTAAAGCTCTACAACCAGGTTTTCTGAAAGTTCGGCTGGCAATTCATCACGTTCAGGAGCACGTTTAAACACACCTGACAGAGCTTGCGTATTTACTTCGATCCATTCTGGAAAACCTAATTGCTCTGCTACTGACATAGCATTCACAATGCGTTCTTGTTTTTTAGATTTCTCACGGATCTCAACAACATCACCTTCTTTTACTTGATAAGAAGGAATGTTAGTTACGCGACCATTTACCATAATTGCTTTATGAGAAACTAACTGTCTAGATTCAGCGCGAGTTGAACCGAAGCCCATGCGATATACAACATTATCAAGACGTTGCTCAAGCAAGTTCAACAAGTTAACACCTGTTGCACCTTTTTTCTGATCAGCCAATTTGTAATAGTTACGAAATTGCTTTTCAAGGACACCGTACATACGGCGAATACGTTGCTTAGCACGTAACTGAACGGCGTAATCAGACTCACGACCACGTCTTGCGCCATGCTGACCTGGCTTTTGTTCAATCTTACACTTGCTTTCCAAAGGATTGCCTCTGCTCTTCAGAAAAAGGTCAGTACCTTCTCTGCGGCTTAGCTTGCAAGTTGGGCCACGATATTTTCCCATTAGTGTTACTCCAAAAACCTGTTAAACGCGACGACGCTTAGGAGGACGGCAACCATTGTGTGGAATGGGCGTCACGTCTGTAATATTAGTAATTTTAAAACCTAAATTATTTAGGGCGCGAACAGCAGATTCACGTCCTGGTCCTGGACCTTTAATTTCAACATCCAGGTTTTTCATACCGAATTCTTTCACTACTTCGCCAGCTTTCTCAGCAGCTACCTGTGCAGCAAACGGTGTGCTTTTGCGCGAACCACGAAAACCACAACCACCTGCAGTAGCCCATGAAAGCGCATTACCTTGGCGATCAGTAATCGTTATGATCGTATTATTAAATGATGCATGAACATGAGCGACACCGTCGACCACATTCTTTTTAACGCGTTTGCGTTGTCGTGCTGATGAATTTGCCATCGAAGCGCCTCTTAACTTACTTAATCATACGGCGAGGACCTTTACGAGTCCTTGCGTTTGTTTTAGTTCTCTGCCCGCGAACCGGCAGACCTCTGCGGTGACGGACACCACGGTAGCAACCCAAGTCCTTAAGGCGTTTAATATCCATAGAGACTTCACGACGCAGATCACCTTCAACAGTGTATTTGGCAACTTCTGTACGAAGCGCCTCAACTTCTTGTTCAGACAGATCGCGAATTTTTGCATCAGGTGCAATACCTGCCGCTTCACATATCTTTTGTGAACGTGTACGACCAATGCCGTAAATTGATGTGAGAGCGATTACCGTGTGCTTTTGCACAGGAACATTTATACCAGCTATACGAGCCATTCAATTACCCTAAATTTCTCAGGAGTGAACAGTGAATTGTATCATACAAAACTACAGTTCAACAACAATCACCGAACAGTCAAATTTAACCTTGACGTTGCTTATGGCGAGCTTCTGTGCA
>NZ_JAUSCC010000005.1 GCF_030651745.1 Methylophaga sp. | reverse complement strand
TTGGTTGTTTGGTTTGCTTACGGTTCAGATAGTACGCCGACACACAAAATTGCCATAAGGTGAATTGCTTGTTGGGGCTCAGGATTTTGCTTAATCTAAATCAAGTACCTTTGTTAAAAATAGCTCTATTCTAGTAATCATCTGAATAATCAATGTAATTCTCTTAATTAATAACAACAAATCTTGGCATAGAACCAGGCTGGATGAGTGTTTAGTTCCAAGGCTTGCGTCCGTAGAAAAATCATTAACCCCACGGCGCTCCAATTGAGCCCATACTGATAGATAGTCCACATTTAGATAAGCGAAACCACACCCCGCCTATTTTCTACACATCACATTCGAACAAGGAGATCGACATAGATATCAAAGAGTTCGGATTGGCAGTACGCATGCGACATGTCCTGCGAAATGACAAGGACACGGAGTTGTTGCGCTCGGAGTTGTTAAGTATCGAACAGCTCAAGCGCCATGCGGTGGACTTAGCCCATGAACATCAAATAGATCCCAACCTTGATTCCGACAAATTACTGCCACGTTTAGCGGAGAACACTCGTGTTCTGCATACGGCTTATGACGTTGTCACTTCAGCAGCCACAGCCGGGCAAACCATGGTGCCCGCCGAAGCGTGGTTACTGGATAACTTTTACATTATCGAACAACAAATCCTGCTGGCAAAAAACCATTTACCTCGTGGTTACAGCCGGGAATTACCCAAACTGGCTAATGGCTTATCTGCTGGTTATCCACGGGTTTATGACCTGGCAATTGAATTAATTTCGCATATGGATGGCCGCCTGGATAGCGACAATGCCAGCCAATTTATCGCTGCTTACCAAACGGTTGAACCTTTAAAGCTTGGCGAATTGTGGGCGTTCCCCATTATGCTGCAATTAGCCTTATTGGAAAATTTACGTCGGGTGGCTGTACGTATTGCCCAACGCCGTGAAGAACGCGATGCCGCAATAACATGGGCCGATCGCATGCTAGCAACGGCAGAAGATGAACCGAAAAAACTGATTAACCAACTGGCTGATTTTGCCAATGCCGATGTGCCGTTAACGGCTTCTTTTGTGGAAGAGTTTTATGCCCGGCTTCAGGCCCAGGGCCCGGCCATGGCCTTTGTGCAAACCTGGGTTGAGCATAAATTATTAGAACAAGGTGTCACCGCTACCCAATTATCTGAATCAGCTGGTCGCGTAGCGGCTGCTAATCAAATCTCCATCGCCAACAGTTTCAGCAGCTTACGTTTCATCGGCATCATGGACTGGAAGCAGTATGTTGAATCACTCAGCGTGGTTGAACAGACTTTACGCCAAGGTGATCCGGACATTTATCCGCAGCAGGATTTTGCCACTCGCGATCGTTACCGGCATGTTATCGAAGATATTGCCCGTCACAGCAGCTGCACTGAGACAGAAGTTGCCCAAGGTTGTATTCAACTTGCAGCAGAAGCAGCTCTAACGGCTGGTGCAGATCATCGCACGGCACATATTGGTTTTTATTTGATTGATAACGGACGGACCTTGCTGGAACGTTCGGTGAACTGCCAGATCTCCTGGACGTTAAAAGCCAGACGTCAAATTAAACGCTCTCGATTATCGCTGTATCTCGGGCCAGTGGTGTTGCTGCCACTGATTTCAACGCTGCTGATATTAAGCGGGCTTTATCAGATAAATGTTCCCGGCTGGCAGCTTGGTTTATTGGCTATTCCACTGTTAATCAGTGTGTCGGCGTTAACGATTCCACTGATCAATCAATTTATTACCTTATTACTGCCACCACGTGTTTTGCCACGACTGGATTTTTCTCAAGGCATCCCGCAGCAGCATCGCACCATGGTCATTGTACCGACGTTAATCGCCAGCACTAAGGATATGGATGAATTGATTGAAGCGATACAGATTCGTTACCTGGGCAATCGGGATGCCAATCTGTTTTTTGCTCTGCTGACCGATTTTCATGATGCAGCAACGGAAACCTTGCCAGAAGATGCTGCGATCATCAGTTATGCAACCAAGGCCGTTGAAACGCTGAATGCAACTTATCGAAATGAAGATCGGCCGTGCATTTTTTACCTTTTTCACCGCCCCAGAGTGTGGAATCCCTATGAAAAAATCTGGATGGGCTATGAACGTAAACGCGGCAAATTAGAACACTTTAATGCCCGACTGCGTGGTGGGGCGTTAGACGCTTTCTCGGATATTGTCGGTGATACCTATATTTTATCGACAATCCAATACGTCATTACCCTGGATACCGATACTCAATTACCCCGTGATGCAGCACATGCGTTGATCGGCAATTTGGCACATCCATTAAATCGGCCAGTTTTTGATGCCAATGTCGGCAGGATTGTTGATGGTTATGCCATTTTACAACCGCGTGCCTCAATTAGCCTTGCCAGCGCCAACCAATCACGATTCAGTAAATTGTTTTCTGGTGCCTCTGGTATTGATCCGTACACCCGTGAAGTTTCTGATGTGTATCAGGATATTTTTGGCGAAGGATCGTTTGTCGGTAAAGGCATTTACGATGTTGATGCCTTCCGGCAGGTAACTGAAGGGCGTTTGCCTGAAAACCTGATCCTCAGTCATGACTTACTCGAAGGTGGCTATGCTCGCTCAGCGCTAATCACTGATGTGGATTTAATTGAGTCACACCCATCGACATATACCAGCGAAGCCAGCCGTCGCCATCGCTGGATCCGTGGTGACTGGCAATTAATCGGCTGGTTATTACCCAGTGTTTTATGCTCAAACCGTACCGATGACAGTCAAACATCATGGCGCAAAAACCCGCTTTCTCTGTTATCAAAATGGAAACTACTGGATAACCTGCGACGCAGTCTGGTCGCGCCAGCTTTATTGACGTTGTTAGTGATGGGTTGGTTATTTGCAGCCGGATCAGTCTGGCTTTGGACAGTGCTGTTGCTGACCATCATGTTGTTACCAACCTTGCTGTTCTCGCTGGTCGCACTGGTTAAAAAACCAAAACAAAGTGACTGGTTGTTGCATTTAAAAATGACGGCTCAATCCACCGATCAGCCAATCATGCAGGCAATGATGTCGCTGATATTTCTGCCGTATGACGCGCTGATAAATATCAGTGCAATTGTGCAGTCGGGTTTGCGAATGCTGTTTACCAAACGCGGCCTGTTAATCTGGCAATTGCCAAGTTACGCCCGCCGCAATAGATGTCAGACGCTACCGAGTTATTTCCAGGAAATGTGGATTGCCCCGTTGCTGGCAATCGCATTAATCCCCGCCTTGCTATCAATACCGGCAGTTAATCCATTGATGGCTTTGATTTACTGCGGGCCAGTGCTGGTTTTGTGGTTTATATCACCGGCAATTGCATGGTGGATAAGTCAACCAGCAGTTGAGAAGACAAAAGCGTTAACCGTTGAGCAGCAACAGTTTCTGCGGATCTCGGCACGGAAAACCTGGCGTTATTTTGATGATTTTGTCAGTGCTGAAGATAATTGGTTACCACCTGATAACTTTCAGCAATATCCAGCGCCATTAATTGCGTCACGAACTTCGCCAACCAATATGGGCATGTCGCTATTGGCCGATCTGGCCGCCTGTGACTTTGGCTATATCACTATCCGCCAAAGTCTCGAACGCATAGATAACACCTTAACCACGATGGAAGCCCTGGAACGCTATCGCGGACATTTCTATAACTGGTATGACACCCGAACATTACAGGTATTGCCGCCCTACTATATTTCATCAGTTGATAGCGGCAACTTGGCTGGGAGTTTACTGACCTTAGCCGCAGGACTGGCCGAGTGTAAACATCAGCCGATTTTTTCTGCCACTACGTTTCTGGGTTTGCAGGATACGTTGCAGGTATTTATTGATTCACTGAAAGCTCCAGTTGAAAAAGCCTTAAGCCGTGAACTAAAAAACCTGGATGAGATTTTGCAATCAGGCATCCAGCAACAAACTGTTTTGACAATAGGCCAGGTGGCCAGCGTTTTAGATGACATCAAACATAGCAGTGACATCATTATTGAAATGTTACCGGCCGATCTGCAGCCGGAAAGCCGCTACTGGATACAGGCTTTTGTAGAGCAAGTAATTGCCTTACAGGATTCACACAACACGTTGCTGGCTGAATCACCCGAATCAGAGCCGATCCCATCTTTACGTTCGTTAGCTGATAGTCAAAAAACCTCAGCCATAATAAAACTGAACCTGATCGATGAATTAATCCATCGTTGCCAGCAAATAACCGTGATGGATTTCGGCTTTCTTTACGATACAAAAACCGAATTATTAACCATCGGCTTTGATGTCACAGAAAGACGACGGGATCTGGCATGTTATGACTTGCTAGCTTCTGAAGCCCGACTGGCCAGCTTTCTGTTGATTGCTCAAGGTCAGGTGCCGCAAAAACATTGGTTTGCATTAGGCCGCTTACTGACCAGCCATGGTGGCGATATCAGTTTGATCTCCTGGAGCGGCTCGATGTTTGAGTATCTGATGCCGCAATTAATAATGCCCAGTTACCCCGACACATTATTAGATCACAGCTGCAAGGCCGCCGTGTCACGTCAGATTCAGTATGGTCGGCAACGTTCGGTGCCATGGGGCATTTCCGAATCGTGTTACAACACCACCGATTTAAATCAGGTGTATCAATATCGTGCGTTTGGCGTACCGGGACTCGGATTCAAACGCGGCCTGGGTGAAGATTTGGTGATTGCACCTTATGCCACGGCGTTAGCGTTGATGGTGATGCCACGTGAAGCCTGTGTGAATTTGCAAACACTGGCTGAACAAGGTTTTTCAGGTGATTTCGGCTTTTATGAAGCCATTGATTACACACCGCTACGTGTGCCGAGAAACAAAACCCACGCCATCGTGAAATCCTTTATGGCACATCATCAGGGCATGAGTTTATTGTCTTTTGCCCATGTGTTGTTGGATCAACCGATGCAGCGGCGTTTCCTGTCTGATCCGCAGATTCGCGCTACGGAATTGTTATTACAGGAACGAGTGCCAAAACAGAGTGCCACCTTACATCCGCATGCAGCTGAGGTCAGTGCGACAGCCAAACCACCAACTGCTGATAACAGATCAATGATGCGTGTTTTCAGCCATAACACTCCAATCCCCGAAGCCCATTTACTGTCGAATGGTCGTTATCACGTGATGGCCACCAACTCGGGCGGCAGTTACAGTCGCTGGAATAATTTGGCGATTACCCGCTGGCGTGAAGATGTCACCGCCGACAACTGGGGCACCTTTATCTATTTGCGTGATATGGATGATGGTCAGTATTGGTCTACCGCCTACCAGCCAACATTACGCGAAGCCGATCATTACGAAGCTATTTTTGTGCAGGCACGCGCCGAATACCGGCGACTCGATTCAGAGATAGAAGCACACACTGAAATCAGTGTTTCACCAGAGGATGATGTTGAAATCCGTCGTGTTACCTTAACCAATCAATCTGATCAGACACGTCATATTGAGGTCACCAGCTATGCCGAGGTGGTGCTGGCACCATTAACGGCCGATCTGGCGCATCGGGCTTTCAGTAATCTGTTTGTGCAAACCGAAATTCTAGCCGATAGACAGGCAATTATTTGTACCCGACGTCCCCGGACAGCCGGTGAGAATGTGCCGTGGATGTTTCATTTAATGTCAGCTCCCGGTGCAATGAGTGATCAACCGTCATTTGAAACTGATCGCTCTAAATTTATTGGCCGAGGCCGTACAACGGCTAACCCAGCAGTACTCACTAACAGAAAACGTTCTGAATCAACAGCTCATCGTTTATCCGACACCGATGGACCAGTACTGGATCCGATTGTCGCGATCCGCCGTACATTAACGTTGTCACCCGATGTGTCGACAGTGGTGCAGATTATCTCTGGTGTTGCCGATAGTCGCGAAGCGGCATTGGCTTTGGTCGACAAGTATTGTGATCGACATTTTGTCGAGCGCGCATTTGAAATGGCCTGGTTTCACAGCCAGGAAGTATTGCGACATATCAATATTAATGAGGCCGATGCCCAAATCTATGGCCGCTTAGCCAATTCGGTTATTTTCGGTAACAGACTGCGCCGTATCGCGCCGGAAATCATTGCCCGCAATCAGTTGGGACAATCGCGGTTGTGGCGTTTTGCCATCTCTGGTGATTTACCTGTCGTGATGTTGCATATCGGTAATATCAGTCGAATCGACCTGGTCAAACAGGCTCTGCAGGCCCACACCTATTGGCGGATGAAAGGACTGCTCGCGGATCTGGTGATTATCAACGAAGATTATTCGAACTATCGTGCCGAGCTTCAGGATCGCATCATGGGTTTGATTAATGCCGGACCGGAAGCACAAGTGCTGGATAAACCCGGTGGTGTATTTTTGCGCCGCTCCGATGAGCTGACTGAAGAAGAGCGGGTGTTATTGCAAACCGTTGCCCGTATTGTGTTCAGTGATATTCACGACACCTTAATTGAGCAAGTGGATCGTCGCGTTTCTGCCAGCCGAACATCAGATCAGTTATCGATTTCAGCAAAACCTATCTTAATACCAGCTAAACCACTGGATCCACGTGACGGTATTTTCAAAAATGGCTTGGGCTGTTTCACCCCGGATGGTCATGAATACGTTATCAAACTTGAACCAGGTCAGACCACACCTGCGCCCTGGTCGAATGTAATTGCCAGTCCACATATCGGTACTGTCGTCAGTGAAAGCGGTGGCTCATATACCTGGGTGAAAAATGCCCATGAATTCCGCATCACGCCATGGCTCAATGATCCGGTCAGTGACAGTAGCGGCGAAGCAATTTATATCCGTGATGAGACAACCGGAGAATTCTGGTCGCCCACTCCACTACCTGCACGCGGTCGTTCAGGTTACGTTTGTCGGCATGGTTTTGGTTACAGCGTATTTGAGCATAACGAAGCAGAAATCATCTCTGAACTCACCACCTATGTTGCGATGGATGCGCCGGTAAAATTTGTGGTGGTAAAACTTACCAATCAGTCGAAACGACCTCGCAATTTGTCAGTAACCGGCTATTGGGAATTCGTATTAGGTGAATGGCGCCATAGCAATCTGATGCATATTGTTACTGAGACCGAGCCGCATACAGGCGCAGTTTTTGCCCGCAATGCCTATAGTCGCGAATACGCTAATCAGCTTACTTTTGTGCATATCAGTGAACAGAAGCAGTCGATGACCGGTAATCGGACTGAATTTATTGGCCGTAACGGTTCTCTGGCAAATCCGGCGGCAATGGCTAAACAACAATTATCCGGTAACACCGGGGCGGGATTTGATCCTTGCGCCGCCATTCAAAGCAAAATTGAATTGGCAGCCGGTCAAACACGTGAAGTTGTGTTTATCATTGGCTCGGCAAACAGTGTGCATGAAGCCAATCATTTGATTCATCAATACGGCGGACCAGTTGGTGCCAAACAGGCATTGGAATCGGTCTGGGAATTCTGGAATCACACCTTAGGCACTATCAATGTCGAAACACCAAATGCAGCATTAAATGTATTAGCAAATGGCTGGCTGATGTATCAAACACTGTCTTGTCGCTTGTGGGGACGCAGTGGTTATTACCAGTCAGGCGGTGCTTTTGGTTTCCGGGATCAATTACAGGACACCATGGCATTGATTCATGCCACGCCATGGCTGGCACGTGAACAAATAATGCTTTGTGCTGGCCGACAATTTACCAAAGGCGATGTTCAACATTGGTGGCATCCACCTAATGGTCAGGGTGTAAGAACGCATTTTTCCGACGATTATCTGTGGTTGCCCTATGCGACCTGTCGCTATGTGACAACTACAGGGGATACCGGCATTCTTGATGAGCAGGTTCATTTCCTGGAAGGCCGGGAATTAAACGCCGAAGAGGAAGCTTATTACGATCAACCACAACGTTCGGCAGAAATCGCCAGTATCTATGAGCATTGCGTGCGTGCGCTCAAACATGGTTTGCGGTTTGGTGCACATCAACTTCCACTGATGGGTTGTGGCGACTGGAACGATGGGATGAATCTGGTTGGCCAGCATGGAAAAGGCGAAAGCGTCTGGCTGGCTTGGTTTTTATATGACAATTTGCAGCAGTTTTCACAGTTGGCCATAAAATTTAACGATGCCGAATTTGCTGAAAAATGTCAGCAACAAGCCGAATTATTGCGTCATAACATTGAAGAAAATGCCTGGGATGGCGAATGGTATCAACGCGCCTGGTTTGATGACGGCACACCATTGGGTTCCGCCAGCAATGATGAATGTCAGATTGATTCGATAAGTCAGAGTTGGTCGGTGTTATCCAAAGGTGGTGATGCTAACCGTGCCAGCCAGGCCATGGCTGCCGTTGATAAACGTCTGGTTCGCCGCGATGCACAATTAATTCAATTACTTGATCCACCGTTTAATAAATCTGCTCTGGAGCCGGGTTACATCAAAGGTTATGTGCCCGGTGTTCGTGAAAACGGCGGTCAATATACTCATGCTGCCATTTGGACCACCATGGCATTTGCCACCATGGGTGATAAAAAGCGGGCCTGGGAATTTTATGAAATGCTCAACCCCGTTAATCATGGCAATACAGCTGATACCATTGCCCGCTATAAAGTTGAACCCTATGTGATGAGCGCCGATATTTATGGCTCTGAACCACATACCGGCCGCGGTGGCTGGACATGGTATACCGGTGCATCGGGCTGGATGTATCGACTGACAGTTGAGACTTTGTTAGGGATTAATCTTGAAGATGGCCATCTCAGAATTGCACCTTGTGTCCCTGATGACTGGACATCGTTCAAGGTGCATTACCGCTATCACGAAACGCTGTATCACATCACGATAAACTGCCATCCAGGCCAATCGCAGCAAGTAACAAGTTTATTGCTGGATGGTTTTAAAATAAAGTCTGCAAGCGAAGTGGGCGCTAACAACGGAAGATTCCCAGTGGTCAATGATCAGCAGGTTCATCATGTGATCATTGAGCTTAATAGTTAATGGTCAGCAAACCAAAAACAGCAAATGACAGCCATAAAAAAGCCCCTTGTTACAGGGGCTTTTTTGTTTTGCGTTTTGTCGAATCTTAACGATTGCAGATATACATCGTTACTTCAAAGCCAAAACGCATGTCTGAATATTCTGGTTTAGTCCACATGATAATCACCTTTTGGTTGTTTGGTTTGCTTACGGTTCAGATAGTACGCCGACACACAAAATTGCCATAAGGTGAATTGCTTGTTGGGGCTCAGGATTTTGCTTAATCTAAATCAAGTACCTTTGTTAAAAATAGCTCTATTCTAGTAATCAT
>NZ_JAUSCC010000142.1 GCF_030651745.1 Methylophaga sp. | reverse complement strand
AAATAGAGGAACAAATGCTTCGGCATGACATGCGGCCCGCATGGTTCCCGGGTAGGTTGCTTGAGGCAGATGGTGACATCTGTCCCAGATGAATGATTGTCCACGACAGAACCCGGCTTATCGGCCATCTCAAACTTTTTTCTGTTTTTACCCATCTAAAATTTTTTTCAGCCAGACATTTCCTGCCATTATTCTAGAATCTACTTTAACTTCCGATGCCAGTTTTTTGATAAGAAATAAGTCCTCATTTTTACCTTGATCCACATTTCCCCCACTTTTATGAAAATGCGCTAAGTCCTTGTCGTAAAAAGAGGATTTTCTTAATTTTCGTGCTTGACTTCGTTATGTTGCGCTCCTATAGTGTCGGAAAGTGGGGAAAAGTGGATCTTTGTGGATCCTTCAATTTGAGGACGAACAGTGTTTCGAGGCGTAGCAACTTTCAATCTGGATGCAAAAGGACGGATGGCCATTCCAGCCAAGTTCCGTAAGCATCTTGATGTCTGCTGCGAGGGCCGATTAGTGATTACCATCGATCATTCAGATCACTGTTTACAGCTTTATCCATTACCAGAATGGGAAGCTGTCGAGCAAAAATTAGCCGCATTACCAAGTTTGAATCCTCAGGTTCGTCGTTTAAAACGCATGCTGTTGGGCTATGCCACCGAATGTGAAATGGATAGCAATGGTCGGATTTTATTGCCAGCCAAATTACGTGAATTTGCAGGGTTAGATAAAGATATCGTGATGATTGGTCAGGGGAATAAGTTTGAACTGTGGGATGAGCAAACCTGGAACGCCTTGATGGACGAATGCCTGCAAGAAGACTTTGACGCAATACTGCCAGCTGAACTCGAAACGCTGTCGATATAGGGCGGAGTTATGATAAACCAACTCCCAACACATCAACCGGTCCTACTGAAAGAGACCGTCGAAGCGCTGTTTATTCAGCCTGAAGGTATTTATGTGGACGCGACTTTCGGTCGCGGCGGACATTCTCGCGCGATGCTAGAACAACTTTCCGAAAAAGGTCGTTTATTAGGTTTGGATCGGGATCCTGCTGCGGTGGCTGTGGGCCAGGCGCTTGCAGCGGCTGATCCACGTTTTGCCATTGAACATTGTGCGTTCTCAGAGTTGTCGACGGTTATTCATTCGCGACTTTGGCAGGGCAAAGTAAATGGTATTTTGATGGATATTGGTGTCTCTTCACCGCAATTGGATGAAGCTGAGCGTGGTTTTAGTTTTCAGCATGACGGCCCGTTAGATATGCGTATGGATCCGACTTCGGGTATGAGTGCGGCACAATGGCTCGCCAGTGCTGAGATGAATGAAATTGCCACGGTAATTAAAACATTAGGTGAAGAGCGCTACGGTAAACGTATTGCCTCCGCTATTGTGGAAACCCGCGAACACACCCCGATTACTACGACTAAACAACTGGCAGATTTGGTGGATAAAGCCAGCCCTACGCGGGATAAGTTCAAACATCCTGCCACCCGGACTTTCCAGGCCATCCGTATCTTTATCAACAGTGAGTTGGAAGAGTTAACCAGCGCTCTGGAACAAGCTTTGGAAGTACTGGCTGTAGGCGGCAGATTAGTGGTTATCAGTTTTCATTCACTTGAAGATCGCATTGTTAAACGTTTTTTCAGAGATCAGGCCAAAGGGGATGATTTACCAGCCCATTTTCCGATCACAGCCGATCAGTTAAATCCGCGCCTGCGAATTATTGGTAAAGCCGTTAAAGCAGATGATGCTGAATTAGCGGTCAATGTCCGTGCGCGTAGCGCGGTATTACGTGTGGCGGAGAAACTGGCATGAGTTGGCCAACTTTTTTTGAGCATGTACGTATTGATTTCCCAGTGTTGATTATGACGTTGTTGGTGCTGATTTCTTCTGTTGCCGTGGTGTATACCAAACATGCCGGGCGCAGTGAGTTTGTGGCATTACAGCAGTTGGATAATCGACGTGATCAATTGAATGAAGAGTGGGGCAAGTTATTACTTGAGCAAAGCACTTGGGCAAGTCCTGCCCGGGTCGAGCTACAGTCGCGTACCCGTTTGAATATGCAAGTGCCTAGCAATGCACAAACCGTGGTGGTCAAACCATGAGTCGTCGTCGGCAAAGTGGTTATCAGCAAACAGGCAGCTGGAGGCTGAATCTGGTCAGACTGTCGTTTATTCTGATTGGTCTGGGCTTGTTGTGGCGCTTAGTGGATATTCAGGTATTAAACCCTGATTTTTTACGTAATCAAGGCGATGCACGTCATTTACGAAATGTGCCTATCGTTGCCCATCGCGGCATGATTTTGGATCGTCATGGTGAACCGTTGGCCATTAGCACGCCAGTTCATTCTGTCTGGTTGAATCCTCAGGCAACTGATCCAGAACATCCACAATTAACCAAATTAGCATCAATTCTGGAGATTGACGCTAGAAATATTCGTGAACGGATTTATCAAAATCCCAACCGTGAATTTCTTTATTTAAAACGTCGGGTAACCCCAGAAATCTCAGAGCAGGTAAAGCAGTTAAACATTGGTGGTGTGGCACTGCAACGGGAATACAAGCGATATTACCCAACAGGGGAAGTCACTGCCCACGTCGTGGGATTTACCAATGTTGACGATATTGGTCAGGAAGGTCTCGAATTAACTTATGAGCCCCTATTGACTGGTGTGCCTGGGCTACGCCGCATGGTACGTGACAGTAAAGGTAATTTTGTTGGTGGTGGTGATCCGATTCGTGCGGCAAAAGCTGGCGAAAATATTCAGCTGAGCATCGACCTTCGCTTGCAGTATCTAAGCTACAACGCACTTAAAAATGCAGTTGAAAAGCATGGCGCGCAATCTGGTTCTGCCGTTATTCTAGATGTGCAGACTGGTGAAGTACTGGCAATGGTCAACCAGCCTGCGTTTAATCCGAATAATCGTTATGGCGTGAGTTCAACTGACTTACGCAATAGAGCTGTTACCGATTTATTTGAGCCCGGTTCAACGGTTAAACCGTTTACTGTGGTCAGTGGATTGAAATCAGGCAAGTTTGATCTTACCACCATGATTAATACCCACCCCGGCACTATGCGGGTCAGTGGCCACAATATTCGTGATTTTCGTGATTATGGTGTTATTGACTTGGCCACATCTATTCAGAAATCCAGCAACGTGGCTGCCAGCAAAATTGCATTGGAAATAGAGCCGATGCAGCTGTGGGAAGATTTTGCCAGTTTTGGCATGGGCGTCGACAGTGGTGCCTATTTCCCGGGCGAAGCGATGGGACGTTTACCCGATCCACGTTCATGGCGAACTCTGGATCGTGCCACTTTAGCCTATGGTTATGGCTTGGCGACCAATACATTACAGCTTGCAAGAGCCTATACCATTATCGGTAATGGCGGCATCATGCGCGATGTCACCTTTATCAAACAGGATAAAACACCGAAAGGTCGTCGAGTCTTTTCCAAAGATTTAATGGAAACGGTTCGCGGCATGATGGAGCTGGTGGTATTGCCAGGTGGTACGGCCCAACGTGCAGCAGTGCCAAATTACAGTGTTGCCGCTAAAACCGGTACCGTAAAAAAAGCCATGGCGGGTGGTTATACCGAAAGCGAATATCTTTCGTTATTTGCCGGCTTGATCCCGGCCAGTAATCCACGACTAGCCATGGTGGTCGTCATTGATAATCCGACTGGTGAAGAATATTACGGTGGCGCAGTAGCGGCTCCCGTATTTGCTGATGTAATGGTCGGCGCGATGCGTTTGCTGAATATCGCGCCGGATGCATTGCCACAAACGCAGTTACAGGTGGCACATCAATGAACTATCAAATGCGCCTGATTGATTTAATGCAACTGGTTGAAAGCGATACCAACTCAACATCTTTAATAACAGGTATGAGTCTGGATAGTCGGCAGCTTAAACCGGGTGATATGTTTATTGCCTTAGCAGCTAATCCCCATGTACGGGCACAACATATCAAACAAGCCATTGCAGCCAATGTTGCTGCAGTCTGCTATTCAGCTGAATCACCAATAGAGCCAGAGTTAGTGCTACTGCTGGCAGATGCCCAGATTGAATTGGTGGCTGTTACTAATCTTAAAGACAAAACCTCGCGTCTGGCTGCCGCTTTTTATCAGTATCCATCAGCTGTGATGACAATTATTGCAGTCACAGGCACCAATGGTAAAACCTCGGTTACACAATTTATCGCTCAGGCTCTGGAAAATGCTGGTCATGCTTGTGGGGTAATCGGCACGCTGGGAAGCGGTCGATTAAACGACATGCAATATAACGGCATGACCACCCCCGATCCCGTGCGATTGCAAGCAATATTGGCAGAATTACGTGATAGCGGAATTCAATACGTGGCGCTGGAAGCGTCGTCTCATGCATTAGAGCAGGGCAGATTGAATTTTGTTGATATTAACTATGCCGTGCTGACTAATTTAAGCCGTGATCATCTTGATTATCATCAGAGCATGGCGGACTACGCTGCGGCAAAACAACGGTTATTTGATTTTGATTCATTGCAAGCAGCGGTAGTGAATGCCGATGATCTGTTCGGCCAGTCATTAATTCCATTACTGGCTGAGAAACAAACTAACGCTGTCAGATATAGCTCTAAAAATTCTCAGGTTGATCTTTTTGCCGCTGATATTCGAACTGCCAGTTCTGGTTTGCAATTTGATCTAAAGATTGGTCAGCAGTTGTTAACAATTAAAAGCCGATTACTTGGCAAATTTAATGTTGAAAATATGCTGGCGACAGCTGCAGTGCTTTTATTACTTGACTGGTCAACCGATGAGATTGCTCAAGGTCTGAATCAATTAACCAGTGTCAATGGCCGAATGCAATTGTTAGCAAGCGATTTGCAACCCGCGGTAGTGATCGATTTTGCCCATACCCCAGATGCACTGGCCAAGGCATTACAAAGCATGCGTCAGCATATAGATGCAAATTCCAGATTGTGGTGTGTATTCGGTTGTGGCGGTGATCGCGATAACGGCAAACGCCCATTGATGGGACAAATTGCCAGCGAAATGGCAGATAAAGTGGTACTGACCGATGACAATCCGCGCAGCGAAAACAGTGCCAACATTATTGAACAAATTCTGGCGGGTATCGAGGCTAATACAGACATTCATATTGAAGCCGACAGACAACGGGCGATTGAATATGCCGTCAACGACGCAGCGCTGGAAGATATGGTGTTAATAGCCGGTAAAGGCCATGAGCATTATCAGGAAATCGCTGGCGTAAAAAAACCATTTAATGATTATGAGATTGCTATGAAAGCCGTACAGAAACGCCATTCAGTAACAAGGGCTACTTTATGACGAATATATTTTTGGCCGAAATTGCTGAGCTGCTGAATGCAGAGTTGCATGGCAAAGATGCCGTGATGACTGGCAGTAAGATTGATAGCCGCCAAATTGAAAGCGGGGATTTGTTTATCGCATTGACAGGCGCTAATAGTGATGGCCACGAGTTTATTGAACAAGCACTCCAGGCGGGTGCCTGTGGCGCCTTGGTGAATCGTTATATTGCCAGCGAGTTACCACAGATTGTGGTCGATAATGTTACTCGCGCTTATGGACAAATCGCCAGACTATGGCGGCAGAAAAGCCGAGCAAAAGTCGTGGCGGTAACTGGTAGCAACGGTAAAACAACACTCAAGGAAATGATTGCTTCCATCTTGTCACAAGCAGGCAATGTGTTGGCAACTAAAGGTAATCTAAATAATGAGTTGGGTGTGCCACTGACTCTGACAAGGCTTGATGACAGTTATGATTTTGCCGTGATTGAAATGGGTGCCAACCATGCCGGTGAAATTGCCAATTTGGTCGCTATGGCTGAGCCAGATGTTGCTGCGATAAATAATGTTGGCGAGGCCCATCTCGAAGGATTTGGATCATTACAAGGTGTTGCAGAAGCTAAAGGCGAAATTTTTGCAGGTCTGAAAGCTGATGGTGTTGGTGTTATCAATGCGGATATGCCTTATGGCGAGTTGTGGGAGCATATTCTGGGAGCACGTCATCATATAAGTTTTGGCATGCAACAGCCTGCTGATATTGCACCCTTGGATTTACAACGGTCGATTACCGGCAGTCATTTTATGGTTCGGCTGGATGGCGTGTGTCATTTCATCACGCTTCCATTGCCCGGTGTTCATAACGTCAGTAATGCATTAGCTGCTATTGCGATTTGCTCTGCTCTGAAGATCGATCCAGAAGCGATAGTGAAAGGATTGTCGGCTATTGAAACGGTTCCGCATAGGTTGCAACTGCGTCAGGCTGTGAATAATGCCTTAATCATCGATGACACCTATAACGCTAATCCCGGTTCATTCCGTCAGGCTTTACAAACCTTGATGCAGTTTCCAGGTGAGCATTGGTTGGTTTTAGGTGATTTCGGTGAGTTGGGTCCTGATAGTGCCTCAATACATCAGCAACTAGGTCGTGATGCCAAGGCTGCAGGAATTAAACAACTGTTCACAGTTGGCCAGCAAAGCGAGTTGGCTGCCACAGAATTTGGCGAAAATGCCCGTCACTTCAACGATAGAACAGTACTGGAAGCCGAATTAAAGCAAACATTGACCAGTGATGTGGCTTGTTTGATTAAAGGCTCTCGCTTTATGAAGCTGGATCAGCTGGCGGATGTGCTGGCTGTTGGAGGAGAAGCCTGATGCTGCTAATGCTCAGCGAATATTTAAGCCAATATCACACTGGCTTTAATGTTTTCCAATACCTGACATTACGGGCGATATTAGGCGTAATGACGGCGTTAGGGATCGCATTGATTGTTGGCCCAACGATGATTCGTCATTTAAGTTTCAGACAGATTGGTCAAGTGGTTAGAAATGATGGACCGGAATCCCATTTCAGCAAAACTGGAACACCGACTATGGGTGGTTCGCTAATTCTGGTTGCCATTGCTGTCAGCACATTGCTTTGGGCCGATCTGGCCAATCGCTATGTGTGGGTGGTATTGCTGGTTACCTTGCTGTTTGGATTGATTGGTTTTGTTGATGATTACATCAAGCTGGTCAGACAAGATCCAAAAGGCTTGTTGAGTCGCTATAAATATTTCTGGCAATCCGTTGTGGGTTTGGGCGCGGCAATATTTTTATATATGACCACCCAGACACCGGCTGAAACGCAGTTAATCGTGCCATTTTTTAAAGAAATCGTCATCCCTTTAGGTGCCTGGTATTTGCTGGTGGTCTATCTGGTTATTGTGGGCAGCAGTAATGCCGTGAATCTGACAGATGGACTGGATGGTTTAGCCATTATGCCAACTGTAATGGTTGCCGCTGCATTAGGATTATTCAGTTATGTCGCCGGTCACTTTGAGTTTGCCCGTTACTTACAAATTCCACATATCCCGGGTGCTGGTGAATTAACCGTATTCTGCGCGGCAATGGTTGGAGCAGGGTTGGGCTTTCTCTGGTTCAACACCTATCCAGCCCAGGTCTTTATGGGCGATGTCGGCGCTCTAGCATTAGGTGCAGCGCTGGGAACAGTAGCGGTATTGGTGCGTCAGGAATTGGTTTTACTGATTATGGGCGGGGTGTTTGTAATTGAAACCCTGTCGGTAATGATTCAGGTGGCTTCGTACAAATTACGTGGTAAACGCGTGTTTTTGATGGCCCCGATACACCATCACTATGAATTAAAAGGTTGGCCTGAGCCACGCATAATTGTTCGATTTTGGATCATCACCGTGTTCCTGGTGCTGGTCGGACTAGCAACGTTGAAAATACGATGACAGCAGAATTAAATCATCATAGTTCGCAATACAGCCTGATCATTGGTTTAGGTCAGACCGGATTGTCCTGCGCACGGTTTTTAGTCCAGCAGGGTAACGCTGTAGCGGTTATTGACAGTAACGATAAGCCAGCATGTTTGAATGCCTTACAAAAAGATTATCCAGAAGTGGTGGTAAAAACCGGCAGTATCCCGGTCGACTGGCTGATGCGGGCTGATAGCATTGTGTTGAGCCCAGGCGTCGATCCACGTTTACCGCAAATTCGTCAAGCTGCTGCCGCTGGAATTGAAATTGTTGGTGATATTGAGTTGTTTGCCCGTCATGCCAATGCTCCAATCATCGCGATAACCGGTTCAAACGGTAAAAGCACTGTCACTACGTTGGTAGGCTTGATGGCACATATGGCCGGTAAAAAAGTCGCCGTTGGTGGCAATCTCGGTACACCTGCGTTGGACTTGCTGACGGATCCGGCTCCTGATTTTTATGTACTTGAACTCTCCAGTTTCCAGATGGAAACAGTGCAGTCAATGAACGCTTTTGCCTCAGTTATCCTGAATGTCAGTCCAGATCATCTGGACCGCTATGATTCGGTGGAAGATTACCAACGGGCTAAACAAAAGGTTTATCAAGGTAATGGTGTCATGGTGATTAATCGGGATGATCCGATTGTTTCGTCAATGGCAATTGCGGGCCGTAATCAGCTCGGCTTCAGCCTGCATGAATCACAAGGTTATGAATTTGGCGTATTGAGTCAGCGTGGACATCTCTGGCTGGCTGAAGGTGACGCTCCATTAATGTTGGTTAGCGACATGAAAATCGCCGGCAAACATAATGTGGCAAATGCATTAGCTGCTCTGGCACTTGGCTCCGTAATGGGATTGCCGATGGATGCCATGTTGCAGGCATTAAGAGAATTCAAAGGATTACCGCATCGCTGCCGGTTTGTTCGTGAGCTCAACGGAGTGCGCTGGTATAACGATTCCAAAGCGACCAATGTTGGGGCGAGCATTGCTGCCATTGAAGGTTTGGCCGATAACGGAAAACTGGTTTTAATCGCAGGCGGTGTGGGTAAAGGCCAGAATTTCGAACCCCTGGCCAGCACTTTGAAAGATTATGTCAGTACGGTGGTATTGATAGGCCAGTCTGCTGAAGAAATTGCCCGGCATGTACCGAAATCAGTGAAAGTACATTTTGCTGGAGATATCAAAGCCGCTGTGCATCTGGCAGCTCAATCCGCTGAGAATGCACAACAGGTTTTATTATCACCAGCCTGTGCGAGTTTTGATCAGTTTACTAATTACGTCGATCGTGGAGAGCAGTTTGAACAAGCGGTAAGGGAGCTAACGGCATGAGCCGTGTAAGCGCCAACTTTGACTCCAAGCTATTAATGGCAACATTAGCCTTGTTATTAATTGGCTTAATAATGGTTTGTTCAGCGTCAATCACCATCGCTGAAAATAAAACGGGTCAACCACTGTATTTCTTTATCCGTCAGGCAGCTTTTGCTCTGATGGGATTGTTTTTTGCGTGGTGTGTGATTTCTATACGACTATCACATTGGCAACAAATGGCACCGATGTTGTTAATGGTTGGCGTGGGATTACTGGTATTAGTACTGATACCAGGCGTTGGCCGCGAAGTGAATGGTAGCTCTCGTTGGTTACCGCTAGGACCAGTTAATCTGCAAGTGGCTGAATTAATCAAGTTATTCGCGATAATTTATGTTGCTGATTATCTGCAGCGTCATCATGGACAACTGAATACTTCATTATTAAAAGTGCTTTCGCCGTTAATACTGCTTAGCGTAGCGGCCGCGTTATTATTAATGCAGCCAGATATGGGCTCAATTGTAGTTATCTTATCGACAGTGTTAGTCATGATGTTTCTCGGTGGCGCCAGACTGGATGTATTCATTGGCTTAATCGGGATTCTTGCAGGACTGTTTGCCATGATGGTGTGGATCGCACCTTATCGTTTGCAACGTCTGCAAAGCTTTATGGATCCATGGGCTGATCCGTTTGGCAGTGGTTTTCAGTTAACACAGGCACTGATTGCCTTCGGGCGTGGAGATTGGTTTGGCGTGGGTTTGGGCAGCAGTATGCAAAAGCTGTTTTATTTACCTGAAGCGCACACTGACTTTTTGTTTTCCATTCTGGCAGAAGAATTGGGCTTAATCGGCGCCATGACGGTAATAGCCCTGTTTCTGGTGATGATATGGCGTGCTTTGGCTATCGGACGTGCAGCTGAAGAAGCTGGACAATTATTTGGTGCCCAGATTGCTTACGGAGTGTCGGTGTGGCTGGGTCTGCAGGCCTGCGTCAATATCGGCGTTAACATGGGCGTATTACCAACCAAAGGGTTAACACTGCCCTTGATGAGTTATGGCGGCAGTAGTCTGGTGATCGTCTGTGTGGCGATTGGTTTGTTATTGCGTGTTGATTTGGAAACGCGCCAGCCTGAAAAAACGTCAGCGAGGGTCAAACGATGACTCGCGTATTGATTATGGCTGGTGGAACGGGTGGACATGTATTTCCCGCTTTGGCGGTAGCTGAAGAATTGCGCTCACGTTCAGTAGATATTGAGTGGATTGGTACGGAACGTGGCATTGAATCACGATTGGTACCGGCTGCGGCATTCAAGTTAAATTTGATTCCGATTAAAGGCTTACGTGGTAACGGTTTGCTGGGCTGGCTGGTCGCGCCATTTAGAATACTGCGAGCTGTACTCGAGTCAAGAAAAGTAATTAAACGATTCCAACCAGATGTGGTGATTGGATTAGGTGGTTTTGCTTCAGGCCCAGGTGGTTTGGCGGCGTGGTTGTCAGGAAAACCATTATTAATTCACGAACAAAACGCCATTGCCGGTTTAACCAATCGATTGCTGGCGAAAATTGCCAGCCAGGTTTTACAAGGTTTTGAAAACAGTTTTAGCCAATCAGCAAAAACCAAATGGGTTGGTAATCCAGTAAGAACACAAATCGAAAACTTACCAGAACCTCAGGATCGTTACATCGCAAGAACTTTGTTGCCATTCAAACTTTTGGTTTTAGGTGGAAGCCTTGGGGCTAAAAGTTTGAATCAGGTCGTGCCACAGGCGTTGGCTTTACTCAAAACAGAACATCAGTTCGAAGTTATTCATCAATGTGGTGAAAAACATTTGGCGGATTGCCAGCAAGCCTATCAACAAGCCGGAGTAACCGGCACAGTTACTCAATTTATTGAAGATATGGCAGATGCATACGCTGAAGCAGATTTAGTGATTTGCCGGGCTGGAGCATTAACTGTTGCTGAAGTTACTGCGGCAGGAGTTGCAGCGATTTTCGTTCCCTATCCTTTTGCTGTTGATGATCATCAAACGCACAATGCCCAGGCATTAAAAGAGGCTGGAGCAGCACTGCTTATTCAGGATTCATCATTAAATGCAGAAGGTCTGGCAGCAACGTTAAAGTCACTATTTGAAAATCGAAAACAATTAGAAAACATGGCAATTCAAGCAAGAGCACTCGCCAAACCCGGAACAGCAGCTCAGATAGCAGATATCTGTCTGGAGTTTGCACATGGCTAAATTAACCTCAGCAATGCAAAGTCGCGTCAAACATATCCATTTCATCGGTATTGGTGGGGTGGGAATGGGCGGCATTGCCGAAGTATTACTGAATCTGGGATATCAAGTCAGTGGATCGGATATTCATGAAAACAGTTTGATTCAGCATCTGCGTCAACTGGGTGCCAACATCATGATTGGTCATGATGCCGAATATTTAAAAGGTGCTGATGTAGTGGTCGTTACCACCGCAGTAAGCGCTGACAATGTCGAAGTGGTTGCTGCCCGTGAGCAGCGTATTCCAGTGGTTCCTCGTGCTGAAATGTTAGCGGAATTAATGCGTTTCAGTTATGGAATTGCTGTCGCTGGAACTCATGGTAAAACCACCACTACCAGCTTAACGGCGGCCTTGTTAAGTGAAGGCGAGTTGGATCCAACTTTTGTTATCGGTGGCCGATTAAACAGTGCGGGTTCCAATGCGCGATTAGGTACCGGCCGTTATCTGGTTGCCGAAGCGGATGAAAGTGATGCGTCGTTTTTATATCTGCAACCGATGATCGCTATCGTCACCAATATTGATGATGATCATATGGCGACCTATGAAGGGGATTTTGAAAAGCTCAAAGCCACTTTTATTGAATTTTTACATCACTTGCCCTTTTACGGTCTGGCCGTCTTATGTATTGATGATGAAGTTGTTGAAAGCATACTGCCTGAAGTGACTCGTCCAATTACGACTTATGGTCAAGCTGAACGTGCTGATTTTCGAATCAGTAATCTTAAGCAGTACCAAGGACAAAGCGAATTTACAGTCAGTGAAGCCCAAACAGGTGTGCAGTATCAGATCCGATTGAATATGCCGGGTTTACATAATGCACTGAATGCTACAGCGGGATTAGCTGTCGCTCGTAACCTGGGGGTTGATATTGCAGCCTGCCAACGCGCTTTATTGAAATTTGATGGTGTTGGACGACGCTTTAACCTGCTTGGTGAAAAGCAAACGTCAAACGGGCAAGTGTTGTTGGTTGATGATTACGGACATCACCCCACAGAAATTGCCGCCACGATTGCTGCCAGTCGTGGAGGTTGGCCGGATAGACGTTTAGTCGTTATCTTCCAGCCACATCGCTATACCCGGACCCGGGATTTATTTGAAGATTTTGCCCGCGTACTGTCAACCGTTGATGTGTTGATTGTGTTGGAAGTCTACCCGGCAGGTGAAAACAAAATTGCTGGAGCGGATGCCCGCAGTCTATGTCGCGCTATTCGCTTGCGTGGTCAGGTTGAGCCGGTGTTTGCTGAAGATAAACAAGCATTGTTTTCAGTACTGCCTGGCTTACTGCAAGACCAGGATTTACTGCTGACGCTCGGTGCCGGTGATATTGGTGCCATTGCCAAAGAGTTGGATCAACAACTTGGAGGGCTGAGCTGATGGTGGCGATGTTTACTGAATTACAAGGTGAATTGAAACTCAATGAACCTCTTTCACAGCATACATCATGGCGTGTTGGTGGCATTGCCCAGCGTTTTTATCAACCAAAAGATAAAAACGATCTGGCCAGTTTTTTACGTCAGTTACCTGCAAATGAGCCTTTATTGTGGCTGGGTTTAGGTAGTAATTTGTTAATTCGCGATGGTGGTTTTGCCGGTACAGTCATCAGTATGGCTGGCACGATGCAGGCCTTAGATATAGATGGTCAAACAGTTACCGCCGAAGTAGGTGTTTACTGCAGCAAAGTGGCTAAGCAATCAGCCAAACACGGTTTGAGTGGAGCGGCGTTTCTGGCTGGTATTCCAGGCACATTAGGTGGTGCTTTGGCAATGAACGCTGGTGCCCATGGATCAGAAACCTGGCAGCTGGTTAAAGAAGCGACCACAGTCACTCGGCACGGAGAATTGAAAAAACGTCCGGCCAGTGATTTTAAAGTCAGCTATCGACACGTTGAGCTACCTGAAACTGAGTGGTTTGTATCCGCCACATTGGAATTACCAGTTGGTGATGCTGAAGCTGAAACAGCATTAATCAAACAGTTACTGAAAAAACGTAATGACAGCCAGCCAACCAATCAGCCATGCGCCGGTTCGGTATTTCGTAATCCAGAAGGTGATTTTGCCGGAAGATTAATTGAACAATGTGGCCTGAAAGGCTTGCGAGTCGGGGGGGCCAGCGTGTCACACAAACATGCCAATTTTATCGTCAATGATGGTTCAGCCAGCGCGGCCGATATTGAGGCACTTATCGATCTGGTCAGACAACGTGTAGAAGCAGAAACACAGGTGAGACTGATGCCCGAAGTTCATATTATCGGAGAACATGCATGAGTAACTTAACTTTTAATACGCAAAACTTTGGTCGGGTTGCAGTGTTAATGGGCGGTCGCTCTGCAGAACGTGAGATTTCGTTGAAAAGTGGTCGTGCAGTACTGGCTGCAATGCAGTCACTTGGAATTGATGCCGTAGAAATTGATGTTGATAAATCAGTCAGTGAGCGTTTAACACAAGGCAGTTTTGATCGCGCCTTTATTATTCTGCATGGTCGTGGCGGTGAAGATGGTGAAATCCAGGGTGTATTGCAATCACTGCAGCTCCCTTATACCGGCAGCGGTATCACCGGTGCAGTGTTATCAATGAATAAACGCCTTAGTAAACAGATTTGGCAAAGCCAGGGACTACCAACGCCCAAATATGTTCGTTTAACACGTCAATCAAATACCCAGCAGATAGTGGATGAGTTGGGTTTGCCTATCGTTATCAAGCCGGTCAACGAAGGTTCAAGTATTGGCATGAGCAAAGTAAATACTGCAGAAGCTCTGCAACAGGCGATTGATCTGGCCTTTGATTACGACGCTGAAGTTATTGCTGAACAATGGGTAAACGGTGCTGAATACACAATTAGCATTCTAAATGGTGAGGCTTTGCCGGTAATCCGTTTAAAAACGCCAAGAGAGTTTTACGATTTTGAAGCCAAATATCTGGCGAATTCAACAGAATATCATTGCCCTTGTGGCCTGGCAGAAGCAGATGAAAAGCGTTGCCAGGAATTGGCGGTCACTGCATTTAATACGCTCAATATGCAGGGCTGGGGACGTATCGATGTTATGGCTGATCAGCAAGGTCAGTTTTATCTGCTGGAAGCCAACAGTGTGCCAGGCATGACCGATCACAGTCTGGTGCCGATGGCTGCACGTCAGGCTGGAATCAGTTTTGAAAACCTAGTCGGACAAATTTTACAAGGCAGTCTGGAGCACAAACGCTGATGGCTATCAGACAACGCCCAACTGTTGGCGCAACCCGCACCCGTGCGGTAAAACCACGTGAGCCGATTAACTGGCATGTAAGACTGCGAAATATCAGTACTGTGCTGGTGCTGCTGACATTAATTATTGGCGCAGTGTATTTGAACAATAACGACACCTTACCGATTAAGCATGTAACCGTTGAGGGTGAATTGATTAACACCGAAAAACAGGCATTGATCGAGGCGGTAACACCTTATGTCACCGGTAGTTTCCTTGATGTAAATGTGGTGGGAATTCGACAGGCAGGTGAAGCATTGCCATGGGTGGCGCAGATTCAAGTCAGACGTGTCTGGCCGGATACCTTGCATTTGATGGTCAGCGAACATCAGGCAATCGCTCGCTGGAATGAAAACGGTTTGGTTAATACGCGTGGACAAGTGTTTTATCCAGATGGCGGAAAAATGCCTGAAGGACTTATTCAGTTATTCGGACCAGATGGTAACAGTGAACTGATGGCAAGACAGATGGTAGCGATCCAGCAGACAGTTGAAACATTAGGGTTAAGAGTGAAAAGCCTGACCATGGATGAGCGTCGTTCATGGCAGGTTAAGTTTACAGACGATATGCAGCTGCTACTTGGTCGGGCAGCCAGTGAACAACGCTTAGCAAGATTTATTCGGGTTTTCCAAGGCCCGCTCGCGATCTATCGAGAACAAATCGAAACCGTAGATATGCGCTATACCAATGGACTCGCAGTGGTCTGGAAAGATGGTAAGCAACCTGTTTTTAATGGAATTGTGTAATGTCGAAACGAATTGAAAGAGAACTGATTGTCGGATTGGATATCGGGACCTCCAAAGTGGTGGCGATTGTGGCGGCTCCGATTCTGGATGCCGGTCCCAACGACAATAAGCTGGAAATCATCGGTATCGGATCACATCCTGCTCGAGGCATGAAAAAAGGCGTCGTTGTTAATATTGAATCTACTGTTCAATCGATTCAACGGGCAATCGAAGAAGCTGAATTAATGGCAGGCTGCCAAATTCACTCAGTATTTGCTGGTATTGCAGGCAGTCATATTCGCAGCCTGAACTCTCATGGCACGGTAGCGATTCGCGATAAAGAAGTAACCCAAGGTGATTTGGATCGGGTGTTGGATGCGGCCCGTGCCGTTCATTTCCCTGGCGATCAGCAATTACTGCATGTGCTGCCTCAAGAATACATTATCGATAATCAGGAAGGTATTCGTGAGCCAATCGGTATGTCTGGCGTTCGTTTGGAAGCCAAAGTGCATCTGATTACTGGCGCTGTCAGTGCCGCTCAAAACATCACTAAATGTATTGAACGTTGTGGACTGGTAGTAGATGGCATCATTCTGGAACAGATGGCATCAAGCTATGCAGTACTAGAGCAGGATGAAAAAGAATTAGGCGTCTGTTTAGTAGATATCGGTGGCGGTACTACAGATATTGCGGTGTTTATTGATGGTGCAATTCGTCATACCGCGGTGATTCCAATCGCTGGTGATCAAGTCACCAACGATATTGCAGTGGCATTAAGAACACCAACCCAATATGCCGAAGAAATCAAAATCAAATATGCCTGTGCCTTAACACAATTGGCCCGTGAAGATGAAACCATTGAAGTGCCAAGCGTGGGCGACAGACCGCCACGGCAGCTTGCCAGACAGACTCTGGCAGAAGTGGTGGAACCAAGATATGAAGAATTATTGATGCTGGTACAGGCTGAATTACGCCGTAGTGGTTTTGAAGAAATGTTAGCTGCTGGTGTGGTATTGACTGGCGGTAGCTCGAAAATGGAAGGCGCTATCGAACTGGCAGAAGAAGTCTTTCATCTGCCGGTACGTTTAGGTGTGCCTCAGCATGTTGGTGGTTTAGTTGATGTAGTGCGTAATCCAATCCATGCCACAGGTGTGGGTTTATTACTGTTTGGAAATGAACAAGTGAGTACCGGACACAGTGAATCTGTGATTTCGGATGGTTTTAAAGGAATGCTTGCCAGAATGAAAAGTTGGTTTCAGGGCAATTTCTGAGCAAGTTAAGTTTGTTAATGAAAGAGGGGAGAAAATCATGACATTTGAATTGATTGATACATATACGGCAAATGCGGTTATTAAAGTCATCGGCGTTGGCGGTGGTGGCGGTAACGCTTTGGAACACATGGTGGCCAGTAAAATCGAAGGCGTTGATTTTATCTGTGCCAATACTGATGCCCAGGCCTTACGTAAAAGTAATGCGACAACGCATCTTCAATTAGGTACCGACATTACTAAAGGTCTTGGCGCCGGAGCTAACCCGGATGTTGGCCGTCAGGCAGCATTAGAAGATCGTGAACGTATTATGGATGTAATCCGTGGTGCGGATATGGTCTTCATCACAGCTGGCATGGGTGGTGGTACTGGTACTGGTGCAGCACCTGTCGTTGCTCAAGTTGCCAAAGAAATGGGCATTTTGACAGTTGCAGTGGTGACAAAGCCTTTCCCGTTTGAAGGTGCTAAAAGACTGAAAGTGGCAGCGGCTGGGATCGAAGAGCTGGGTCAACATGTCGATTCATTAATTACCATTCCAAATGAAAAATTACTGAAAGTGTTAGGCAAGGAAATGAGCCTGCTTAATGCCTTTAAATCAGCTAATGATGTATTGCTGGGTGCTGTTCAGGGTATTGCAGAACTGATTACACGTGAAGGTATGATCAATGTCGACTTTGCTGACGTCAGAACTGTTATGTCAGAAATGGGTATGGCGATGATGGGAACAGGCCGTGCTTCTGGTGAAAATCGTGCCGCTGAAGCCGCTAGATTGGCAGTATCAAGCCCATTATTGGAAGATGTCGATTTGGCAGGCGCTCGTGGTGTGTTGGTTAATATCACAGCAGGCCTGGATATGAGCATAGGTGAATTTGAAGAAGTGGGTAATACCATTAAAGAATTTGCTTCAGAAGACGCCACAGTGGTGGTGGGTACTGTAATTGATCCAGATATGACGGACGAATTACGTGTAACTGTTGTTGCAACTGGCTTGGGCGCAGCAAGATCTGCGGTAGTAAAACCAGTAGAAACTTCTGTTGCTCCGCAAATTGAAATTGTCAAAAAGCCAATTGATATCGACTATGACGAACCAACTGTTTTACGTAATGGTCGGAATAGTGAACATAAACAAGTGGCAAATGGTGATGTCAACATGGATTATTTAGACATTCCAGCCTTTTTACGCAGACAAGCCGACTAACGAAGATGGTTATGTAATATAAGCCTATGATATTATTGTCGGATGATTAAACTAGAAGGGGGTAGAGCACCTTGATTAAGCAGCGAACATTGAAAAATGTGATTCGTGCCACAGGTGTGGGATTACACAGCGGTG
>NZ_JAUSCC010000128.1 GCF_030651745.1 Methylophaga sp. | reverse complement strand
TTATATAATCCCGTCGATTATGCATCAGCAATTGCCAAGAGAGATTGATCCGTTTCGTTTTGCTCATAGCGGTTTACAGATAACGGGAGAAATTCCGGTCAGTAAAATGTCGCGTTTGAGTGAAATGCTTTACGACGATTCGGGGACAGTTTTGATCGATATGCAGTTTGATATCGACACTACTGGCACGCCTTTTATGCGTGGGAAATTTGCTGTAACCGTCAATTTGCTATGTGAACGTTGTATGGAGCCAATGGCCCATTCAATGAATATCACAACCAAACTGGCACTGGTTCGACATGAAGGAAAGATTGAAGGTCTTGCTGAACAATATGAGCCCTGGATCTTGAATGATGCAAAACAAGTTGATCCGGCATCGATTGTGGAAGATGAGTTGATTCTCGCTTTACCAATCGTGCCAAAACATGATTATTCGTGTTTGCCTGAAAAATTGTGGCAGACAGGAGAAGAGGAAATCGAGCCTGAGAAACCAGTCTCACCGTTTGCAGTGTTATCTGCATTGAAATCGAAAAAGTAGTTTATTTATTGGGTTTAGGAGTTTAAGCCATGGCTGTTCAAAAGAGTAAAAAGAGTCCTTCACGTCGCGGTATGCGTCGTTCACATGATGCATTAACTGAATCAACATTATCTGTTGATTCAACTTCTGGTGAATTACACCGTCGTCACCACGTAACAGCTGACGGTTACTACCGTGGCCGTAAAGTTATCGCTGACAAGAGTGAATAAGGCTTAACAGAAATTGACTTTAACAATTTCGATCGACGCTATGGGCGGGGATCACGGACCACAAGTCGTGATCCCCGCTGCCATATCAACGCTGGAAAGGCATACCGATGTAGAACTGATTTTGGTTGGCGATGAAGCCACCATATCAGCAGAGTTAGCCAAACATCAGTTTGCTGACAAACACCGGATTAAAATTCACCATGCTTCTCAAACAGTTGGCATGGATGAAGCCCCTTCATCAGCACTTCGCGGCAAAAAAGATTCTTCAATGCGGGTGGCCATAAATCTTGTAAAAGAAGGTCAGGCTGCAGCTTGTATAAGCGCTGGTAATACCGGTGCATTAATGGCAACTGCGCGTTTTGTGTTGAAGACTTTGCCCGGTATTGAACGACCAGCAATTATTACAGCATTACCAACCATGCGTGGTCACACCTATGTGCTCGATCTCGGGGCAAATGTGGACTCAACTGCTGAGCATCTGGTGCAATTTGCGTTAATGGGCTCAGTATTAGCTGAGTTGATTGATGGCAAACCAAATCCGACAGTTGGTCTGCTGAATGTTGGTGCTGAAGAAATTAAAGGTAATGAACGAGTTAAAGAAGCAGCGCGTTTACTAGCCAAAACCGATTTAAATTACTACGGTTATGTGGAAGGCGATGGTCTTTATCACGGCGAAGTTGATGTACTGGTCTGTGATGGGTTTGTGGGTAATGTGGCGTTAAAAGCCAGTGAAGGCGTCGCACATATGATTCGACATTATCTGCGCCAGGCTTTTAACCGTAACTGGCTTACCAAGATTGCCGGCCTCATTGCCTATCCGGTATTGAAACACTTCAGTAAAGAACTCGACCCTCGAGCGTTTAACGGAGCCAATTTAATTGGTTTACAAGGTATCGTGATCAAGAGTCATGGTGGAGCAGATGCGTTTGCCTTCGCCAATGCAATTAATATCGCTATTCTTGAAGCAAGAAAAGATGTCCCGAGGAATATCACTAAGCATCTTGAGACTCTGTTAGAGGAACAAGTATTGTGATTTATTCCAGGATTGTCGGAACGGGCAGCTATTTACCGGAAAAAATCCTGACCAACATTGATTTAGAATCAATGGTTGAAACCAGTGATGATTGGATTACTGATCGTACCGGTATCAAAAAAAGACATATTGCAGCCGCTGACGAAACCACCACAGATTTGGCGTATTTTGCAGCTATAAATGCTATTTCAGCGGCTGAGTTAAAACCTCGTGATATTGACTTGATCATTGTCGCGACCACCACTCCAACACGAATTTTCCCAAGCACTGCAGCGCTGCTTCAGCAAAAGCTGGGCATTCATGGTTGCCCTGCATTTGATATTCAAGCGGTATGTACCGGTTTCGTTTATGCGTTAACGGTAGCCGACAAATTTATTAAATCAGGCAGTGCTAAAAATGTTCTGGTCATCGGGGCAGAAACATTGTCACGTATCGTGGATTGGACGGATCGAAATACCTGCGTGTTATTCGGTGATGGTGCTGGTGCTGTCGTGCTTCAGGCATCTGAAGAACCGGGAATTCTGTCTACCCATATCCACTGCGATGGCAGCTTTAATAATTTGTTACATGTGCCGACAGGGCCGGGTAGTGCGATAACTGAAGATCCAGCTTATATTGAAATGCAGGGTAACGAAGTCTTCAAAGTGGCCGTCAAAACCCTGAGCAAGATTGTTGACGAAACACTTGAAGCCAACCAATTAGATAAACACGATATTGACTGGCTTATCCCGCATCAAGCCAATATCCGTATCATTGCGGCTACAGCCAAAAAATTGAGCATGTCTATGGACAGTGTTGTTGTAACAGTTCAGGACCATGGTAATACCTCTGCGGCATCTATCCCTCTGGCACTTGATGTTGCCGTGCGTGATGGTCGCATCAAACGTGGTGAAACATTATTGTTTGAAGCGTTCGGTGGTGGGTTTACCTGGGGCTCGGCTCTTATTAAATTTTAATCTGAGGTATTTTTAACAATGCATTCAGCGTTTGTTTTCCCCGGTCAAGGCTCACAATCCATTTCCATGCTGGCCGAACTGTCAGAATCGTTTCCTCAAGTGCAACAAACATTTGCAGAAGCAAGCGAAGTGCTAGGTTATGACCTCTGGGCTCTAGTGCAAAATGGTCCTGAAGCCGATCTCAATCAAACAGATAAAACCCAACCCGCGATGTTGGCAGCAGGCATTGCTGTCTGGCGTTGCTGGGAAGCGACAAGCCAATACAAACCGGCTTATATGGCAGGTCACAGTTTAGGTGAATATACCGCACTGGTTGCGGCCGGGGCACTCGACTTCAAAACAGCCATCAAACTGGTTGAAAAGCGTGGCCAATTGATGCAACAAGCAGTTCCCGCTGGTGAAGGCGCTATGGCGGCTATCCTTGGTCTGGACGATGATGTCGTCAAAGCGGTCTGTCAGCAAGCAAGTGATATCGGTGTGGTTGAAGCGGTTAACTTTAATTCACCTGGTCAGGTGGTAATTGCCGGAACCAAGTCAGCAGTCGATAAAGCCGTTGTGATTGCAACAGAAAAAGGTGCCAAACGTGCTTTATTATTACCAGTCAGCGTACCATCGCATTGCGCGTTGATGCGTCCCGCTGCTGAAGAATTATCCAAAGAACTTGAATCGGTATCGATTCAAGCCCCACAAATCCCCGTTATTCATAATGCGAGTGTTACTGCGACTACTGATGCCGCTGAAATTCGTCAGTTACTGGCTCAGCAGTTATACAACCCAGTCCGTTGGGTTGAAACGGTTGAATGGCTTGCAGCCCAAGGTGTCGATACGCTGGTTGAATGCGGCCCAGGGAAAGTTCTGGCCGGTTTGAGCAAACGTATCGATAAATCTTTGCAGGCTTTACCGGTGTATGATTCGGTGACTCTGCAGAAAACCCAAGAATTGTTAGGAGAATAATCATGAGCCTTCAAGGTAAAGTTGCTTTGGTAACGGGTGCGACCCGTGGCATAGGCCGTGCGATTGCACTAAGCTTAGGCGAGCAGGGAGCTACCGTTATTGGGACGGCAACTTCAGAAAGTGGTGCCTCTGCTATCAGCGAATATCTGCAATCCGCAGGCATTCAGGGCAAAGGCATGGTACTAAATGTCACCCAAGACAATGCGATTGATGAAGTGGTTACGGCTATTGAAACAGAATTTGCCGCACCGGATATTCTGGTCAATAACGCCGGCATTACCCGCGACAATTTACTGATGCGCATGAAAGATGAAGAGTGGGACGATATTATCAATACCAATCTCACGCCTATTTTTAAATTAAGTAAACGTTGCGTCCGCGCGATGACCAAAGCGCGTTGGGGACGAATTATAAACATTACATCTGTTGTAGGTGTGATGGGTAATGCCGGACAAACCAACTATGCTGCGGCTAAAGCCGGTGTTATTGGCTTTAGCAAATCATTGGCTCGTGAAGTTGGTGCACGCGGTATTACTGTGAATAGTGTTGCCCCCGGGTTTATCGATACCGATATGACCAGTGGACTGCCAGAAGCGCATAAAACTGCGTTACTGGAACAGGTCCCAGTCAAACGCCTCGGTGAGGCAGAAGAAATTGCCGCTGCTGTGAGCTTTTTAGCCAGTCCTTTAGCAGGATATATAACTGGCGAAACGCTGCACGTAAACGGCGGTATGTATATGAATTAATGGCCTGAATCTGCTGAGACTTAGGTTTTTTATTGTGGAGATATTTTATGGACAAGGCTTCCAGCTTGTCTCCGCAGTGCTCGCACTATAAAATGCCAGCACGTTGTTTGTACT
>NZ_JAUSCC010000112.1 GCF_030651745.1 Methylophaga sp. | reverse complement strand
TCGGCCTGCTTGAGGAAGCCGATGATCTGCTCCTATATGGACGCCTCCCAAGTTGCAAGCGCTTTGTGTGTTGGCGGTATTGGCGGGCTGCATTCTTATATCCGGCCTGTTGACGCAGGCGTTGTTGCCCGCTGGCCCTGATGGGATTCGCTGAGAGGTGCCTTGATCTTCGGATCGAGCTTCGAGAGCTCCGGAACAGATTCAGGCCCTACCTCTCCCGGTCCAACCTATTCAGCCATCACACATCTTCGCGCTGCCAAACTTCAGTTTCCTTGAGCCGCCATGCAGGTCACGCTGCTGAATATCGGACCTCTGGCGTGTAGTTCCTTTCGTGCGCGAGCAGCGCCCAAATCGTTCGTGCAATCTTGTTAGCCAAAGCAACCACAGCGACGTTCCATGGTCTCTCGCGCATCAGGCGTTCAAGCCAGGGTGAATGCTCCTTCTGGCGCGCCATGACCGCCCTGGCGCAGTGAATCACCATGGCTCGCAGATATGAGTTGCCCTGCTTACTCATGCCGAGTATGCGCACGCGACCGCCTGTGCCACTGTGCCGAGGCACCACTCCCAGCCAGGCTGCAAATTCGCGGCCAGAGCTGAACTCCTTGGCGTCACCCACCGAGGCAACGATTGAGGTCGCGGTTAACAACCCTACCCCTGGGATCTGCAGCAGACGTTCGCAGCGCTCGTCAGATCGCTTGAACGCTTCCAACTTGCGTTCGATCGCATCAACCCGTTCTGACAGCTGAACGATCAATTGGTACTGGTCCCGCATCGCTTCAATCGCCATGGCGGGGATCTTGTTCTCCAGGCTGGCGAATGCCTCTGGCAGACGTTTCACGCACCAATGCCGCCCCTCCGGAAGAGCGAATCCCAACTCGTAGAACACCGCTCTGAGCTGGTGTAGCTGAGCAGTTCGGGCCTTGACCAGGCCGTCTCGCATGGTGTGCAACGCCAAGATCGCCTGCTGGGCTTCAGTCTTGACTGGCACGAAGCGCATTTCGGGACGCTGCGCTGCCTCCCATATCGCCCGAGCATCGGCAGCATCGTTCTTGTTGCCCTTGACGAACGGCTTTACAAACTTTGTCGCAATGAGCCGCACCTCGTGGCCAAGCGCGCGCAACTGGCGTGCCCAGTGATGGGAGCTCCCGCAGGCCTCCATCGCAACAACACTGGGCTGCCGATTCGAGAAGAACGGCACCATCTCTGCACGCTTGAGCTTCAGCTTGGTGATTTCTCCTGTCTCGGGATCCACCGAGTGCAAT
>NZ_JAUSCC010000101.1 GCF_030651745.1 Methylophaga sp. | reverse complement strand
TAACACCATTTGGCCAAAAATCAATGTGATGCCGATAATGACACCCGCTGTTACCAGCGCAAAATCACGTTTCAAAAAGCGCATATGAACTTCATTCCTTATTTCTAGTTAACCTTGCTTGCGCAGCCATTGTATAGGATTGGTCGGACTGCCTTTATGACGTACTTCAAAATATAATCCAGCGATTTGTCTGACACCTTGGTCACCACTTTGTGCAATCACGTCGCCGGCTTTTACCGTGTCTCCGGTGTTTTTAAGCAGGCTGTCATTATTGCCATAAAGTGTCATGAACTGTTCGCCGTGGTCGATGATGATTAACAAACCAAAACCTTTCATCCAGTCGGCAAACACCACTCGTCCATCTGCACTTGCTTTAACTGACGTTCCTTTGTCGGAGGCTATCAGTATGCCTTTCCAGCTGAGTTTATCAAGATTACGTTGGCTACCATAGCTTGCCAGGATTTTTCCGGTTAAAGGCCACTGTAGCTTTCCACTCTGACTCGAAAAACGTTCACTTGGTTTCACGGCAACCGCTGGTGGAGGTCTTTGAGCGGCTTTTTTGGCAAGAGCGTCTAATAAAGACTGTAAATCTTTCTCTTCTTGCCTCAATGCCGTGAGTTGAGCATCTTGCCCGGAAATTTTCTTGTTTAATGCCGCGAGAGTGCTTTCCCGCTCAGCCGTCTGCTGTTTTAAGGCTTCCTGTTGAGCTAATTGCTGTTGTTCAAGCTCACTGAGATTTTTCTTTACTGCGTATATGGCCTTTTCCTGTTCAGTAAGGTTCAGCAGAGTGGTTTGTAAGGCTTCTATTTGCTGCTGCCGAGCAGTATGAAAATAACGGTAATAAGTATTGCTGCGACTGACGCGTTCCGGAGATTGTTCCGATAGCAGAATCTTCAGATAGCTGGGTTGTGCATTCATAAATGCAGAACGGATTTGTTGATTCAAAGCTTCCAGCTGCTGGGCCTGTTGCTTTTCAGTAAGTCCCTGTTCAAGCTGCAGATTAAGTAACTCATCATCTTTAACGGCAATCGACTGTTTTAGCTTGTTTAATTCCCGATTGATCTCAGAGACTTTAAGGCTTTGCGTTTTTAACTGCTGCTGCAATTCGGCCTGGGTTTTTTTATTAAGATTTATGTTCTTATCCAGTGCTGAGATTTCACCCCGAACAGCCTCTAACTTTTTTGCAGACGAAGGCTCAGCAGCAAGGTTTAAAGGCAACAAAAAACATAAAAACAGAATTAAACCACGAGTCATAGCTTGCGTGTTCAGAGTAGTTTTACCAGAATATGGTTATTCATTTCAGCTGGAATCGGCAGGCCTAGCAGGTTTAGCATGGTGGGGGCGATATCGGATAAACCACCTTGCTCCGCACATACTGCAGGGCGACCAGCATAAATCAATGGCACCAGATTACTGGTGTGTGCGGTATGAGCTTGTCCTTTTTCATTATCAAGCATTTTTTCAGCATTACCGTGATCTGCTGTAACCAGCATTTCCCCTCCGCTTTCTTTTAATGCCGACCATATTTTGCCCAAGCAATTATCCAGCGTTTCAATGGCTTTGACAGTCGCTTCAAAGTTTCCGGTATGACCCACCATATCAGCATTGGCAAAATTACAGATAATCACATCATATTGGTTGCTATGAATGGCTTTGACTAGTTTTTCGGCCACTTCCGGCGCGTTCATTTCTGGTTGTAAGTCATAAGTATCAACTTTAGGTGATGGCACCAAAATCCTGTCTTCACCTTCATATGGTGCATCTCTGCCACCATTGAAAAAGAAAGTTACGTGCGCATACTTTTCAGTTTCGGCAATGCGTAACTGTTTTAAGCCAACGGCAGAAATACACTCCCCAAGCAGGTTGTTGAGCTTTTCAGGTGGGAATGCCACCGGAACAACAAAATCTTTTTTATACTCGGTTAACGTGACGAACTGTGAGAGTTTCGCTGTTCGTGATTTAGGAAAATCGTTAAAGTCCGGATCAATAAAAGTCTGCGTCAGTTCACGCGCCCGGTCAGCACGAAAGTTCATAAATACCAGACTATCGCCATCTTCAATCGGCGCCGCTTCGCCAATAAGCGTGGCTTTGACAAATTCGTCTGTTTCACCGCGAGCGTATGCATCATTGATGGCTTGCAAAGCATTGTCTGCCTGATAAAGCGCGTTGGCATTGGCAATTAAGTCATAAGCCTGTTGAACTCTATCCCAGCGCTTATCACGATCCATCGCATAATATCGGCCGATCACACTGGCAAAGCGTCCTTCGCCGGTTTCGTTAAAGCTGGCTTGCATATTTTCAACAAACTGCAGTGCCGACTTAGGTGACGTATCACGGCCATCCAAAAACGCATGTAAATAGATTTTTTTTGCGCCACGATCTGCTGCGAGCTTAACCATGGCGTGAATATGACTTTCGTGACTGTGCACTCCGCCATCAGATAGCAAACCTAAAATGTGCAACGCTTTATCATTGCTGACAACATCGTCCACAACATCAGTCAGGGTTTGATTGCTAAAAAATGAACCGGTACGGATGGCGCGGCTGATACGGGTGAATTCCTGATACACCACGCGACCGGCTCCGATATTAAGATGCCCGACTTCGGAGTTTCCCATTTGATCGCCAGGCAAACCGACACCAGCACCAGAGGCATTAATCAGGGTATGCGCATAATCATTCCACAAATGATCCCAGACGGGAGTGTGGGCGGCCATAATGGCATTATGTTGAGCTTCCTCACTATAACCCCAACCATCCATAATGATTAGCGCAAGTGGGCGATGCATGTGGTTCATGGATTTATCCTTTAATCACAGGTTGCGACGTCATCTTTTGGTTGCCAAAAACAGTGAGCACTGCAAATCAACAACAATGCTGTGTATTATATGGGCTTTTGTAATCAATTACAGTTGCCATCGCATTGACGAACATCATTTCACCGACGGGAAACACGAAGATGCAAGCCATTAATGACGATATTGAGCGCGCTGCATTTGCGCTGAAAGCAATGTCAAATCCTTTGCGCTTGAAAATTCTTTGTACGCTGGGTGATAAAGAATTGTCGGTGCAGGATATTGTTGATCAGGTCGGTACGACACAGAGTAATGTATCTCAGCACCTTGCCAAATTAAAAGAGAAAAACATTTTAGCGGCAAGACGAGAAGCCAATAAGATCTTTTACCGTGTTAAAGATGATCGTCTGCTACGGCTGATCAGTATGATGTGTGAACTGTTCTGCGCGAAATAAGATACATCAATTATTCATAATTTTAGGGTTGTTTCATGGAAAATCTGGGCGAATTTATTGTTAACCATTGGATACTGTCCAGCTTGTTTGTTGTGTTGCTATGGTTGGTGTTTTCCGACTCATTAACCCGCAAACTCAGTGGTTTTAATACTATCGATGTAACAACAGCGGTCAATCTGGTGAATCAGCAAAAAGGCTGTTTTGTGGATGTCCGCGATAAAGCGGCGTTTGAGAGTTCACATATTGTTGATTCAGTGAATGTGCCGCTGGCGGATATCGATGCGAATCTGAAGCCGTTAAAAAAGAAAGAGCAGCCATTAGTTCTGGTTTGCGATAGTGGTCAACGCGCTAAATCTGCAGCCAAGCAGTTTAAGACGCGTGGCTATACCAATATTCATGTACTGTCTGGCGGCTTACACGCTTGGCGAGATGCCAAATTACCGCTTTTCAGTTAAAACCTGGAACGTGCTGATATGAACAAAGTCATCATTTACTCTTCCGGTCATTGCCCGTATTGCGTTATGGCCAAGCAACTGTTGGATCGTAAAGGTGTTGTTTACGATGAAATCCGGGTGGATCAACATCCTGAAAAACGTGAAGAAATGATGCAAAAAAGTCAGCGCCGTACGGTTCCACAAATATTCATTAATGGTAAAGCGGTAGGTGGTTATACCGATTTGGTCGATATTGACCGGACGGGCCAGCTCGATGCTTTATTGACAAATAATTAAACTTTAACGAGAGGGAAAATCATGGCTGAAGAAAATGCAGCAGCAACAGAAGAACAGCAACCTAAGTTCATCATTCAAAAAATCTATACCAAAGATATTTCGTTTGAAACACCGAATTCTCCAGCAATTTTCCGTGAAGAATGGAAACCAAAACTGGATCTGCAGTTAGGTAATGAATACACCCGTCTTGATGAAGACACCCATGAAATCATACTGATAGTCACTGTTACCGCTAAAGTTAACGATCAGGTGGCATTTCTGGCAGAAGTGAAACAAGCTGGAATTTTCACCTTGACCGGTTACAGCAAAGAAGAAATGGGTCCTTTAATTGGCAGCTACTGTCCTAATACGATTTTCCCGTTTGCCCGTGAAGTGATTTCAGACGTTGTTATCAAAGGCGGTTTCCCGCAGTTGGTGTTGGCGCCGGTTAATTTTGACGCGGTTTACAGACATCAAATTGATCAAGCTCGTCAGCAAATGGAAGCAGCACAAGCCACCCATTAAGTTTGAATTTAAAGTAATGAACGCTTCGACTTTGATGCCAACGTTGGTCATTGGTGCCGGTGCCTGGGGAACGGCGCTGGCAATTGCCATGGCTAGAAACGGGCATGAAGTCTGGTTATGGGGGCGTGATAAAGAACAACTTTCGCGGATAGCGGCAGAACGAATGAACAGTCGTTATTTGCCGGAAATTGTTCTGCCGGATACATTAAAAATTCAAATGGATTTGGCTGAGGCACTGAGCCATTGCCAGCATATGATGGTTTCGGTTCCAAGTGCAGCGTTCAGTGAAACCTTGAGCAAAATTAAACCTTTTCTGCCGCAAAATGTCCCGGTTAGCTGGGCAACAAAAGGTTTAACGCCACAAACCGGGCGTTTTTTGCATGACACAGCGGTGGAGATTCTTGGCGCAGGACATTCCTTGGCAGTGGTTTCTGGGCCGTCTTTTGCTGCAGAAGTTGCTGCAGGATTGCCTACTGCACTGACGGTGGCTTCCCAGGACGATGAGTTTGCCAAGGCGTTGGCAAATGCGCTGCATGGTCCGGCTCTCAGGGCTTATACCACCAAAGATGTTTTGGGAGTGCAGATTGGCGGTACGGTAAAAAATGTACTGGCCATCGCCGCAGGGATCTGTGATGGCTTGGGCTATGGTGCTAATGCGCGTGCCGCATTACTTACGCGCGGCATGGCCGAAATCATGCGCTTAGCCAGTGTGTTAGGAGCTGAACCGGAAACCATGTTTGGCTTATCCGGAATGGGCGATTTGATTTTGACGTGTACGGATAATCAAAGTCGTAATCGCCAGCTGGGTTTGGCTATTGGTTCAGGACTCAGCGTTGATGAAGCCGTGCAAAAAGTTGGAAAAACGGTCGAAGGAATGCATGCTGCACGAGAAGTTTTATTACGTGCTCAGCAGGCAGGTATTGAGATGCCAATTGTCGAGCAGGTATGCAAAATCCTGTTTGAAGGGTACGATCCGCGCAAATCAGTTCAGGCATTATTATGTCGAGAACAAAAAGCAGAGTCTCCGGTAGTCGGATAAACGTGATACGAATTAATTGAGGAAATTTATATGCAAGGCATTGTGAAATACAGCAGCATCATTGCACTCAGTATGGCAATGACTGTCGGCTTGTCTGCCTGTGGCAACCCATTCAGTAAAAAATCATCCAATGATAATGAAATCGTCATGTCACAAAGTGGTCCGAAACTGTGGGAGTCAAATCTGCAATACGTGCGATTGGTCGAGCGGGATCAACCTGGTACGAACCAGCATCCATTACCAATAAGTTCTGATGAAATGCGTGAAGTGCTGTCCTCGATGTATGTGAATCAACGCGTATTATTGAGAACACAACAGGTACCTTTGTTCTCTCCTGGCGAATTGCAGATCCTGAGCTCAACCTTGGCTCAAGGCCTGAGTCGTGCACAGCCTAATGAAGATATTACCTTTGTCACATTAGGTGTTCATGCCGGAGCCATTGCTGCAGAGCGTAAAACCAATAGTGGTCGGGTTTTTATTGATAGCAACGGCCGAATGAACATCATCTTTGGTCTGGTTCATCAGGAATACCGTGATAAAGACCAAATTACCGGACAAGATATTGATCGTCGGGTGAATCCATTATTGCCGGGAAGTCGTAGAAGTGATTCCAGACCGGCTACTCGTGTTGCATTGGATAACGGCCAATCCTACTACGAAGCAGATGGATCAGAGCGTTCTGACTGGTTGGTTATTGATATTCCAACAGTATTGGCGACAGCTGCTGAACGTAAAGGTCAGGATACCGGAGCATTAACACCTGAAATGCGCGAAGAAATTGCCAGAACTAAACGTCAAACAGACAACCTGACTGACGATGTCGCAAACATCAAAGAAATCCTGTTTGAAATGTCTGAGCAGCTTGAGCAGCTCAAACAGCAAATGCAAGACAAGCAATAAAAGTTGTTTTGTTTATAGAAAAGGCGCTTCGGCGCCTTTTTTTATGACTAAAGGCGGTGACGTAAATCTCCAGCTTTTGATCGCGGCAAAGTAACACCTTTGGAAAGACTTAAGACTTTGAATAGTTCTCCCATTTGCTCTGGTAACAATAAACGTTTTAATGCTGCAGCTTGCTGCATCTGCTCAAAAGAGTCAGTCGAGTCCAACTGACTGAGAGTGAGAATATCGCCCGCCAACAGAAAATCACTTTGCTTCTGGTATCCATCCACTTGCAGGCCTTCCATATAAGCTGCTTCAGCCAAAGCGGTGAACTCCACATGAGCCGTAATATCCTGTAAACCGATTAAAATCAGCGGGTCATTGTGTGGGTGATGGCGATAATGGCAGCGCAACATTCCCTGATTGCGAACCGGATGAAAATAGTCTTTGACTTCATAACCATAATCAATTAAATAAATTGCGCCCTGGTTCAGCAGATTGGCGATAGTACTCAGCCAGGCAGGTGCCTGTAAGGCGATTTCAGTCTGATATGGAAACAGCTCAAGCTGTGGCTGAATTTGTTCACAGCGAGCTTTTAATTCGGGATTCGTTATAGGTTGAGTCTGCCACTCAAGATTTCCCTGATGCAAACCCACCCCTATTTCTAAAAGTTGATCTTTTTCAAACAGTATCCGATGCACCGGCATAGCGTCGCAGACTTCATTAGCGATAATGACACCGTCAAATTCTGCAGGTAGTTGATCCAGCCAGATGACGATATTTTTCAGGGTGCCTAATTTTTCATCTGTTTTTTGCTGCTGCATTTCACGTAAGTGTGCACTTGCTTCAATAATGTAATAATGCTTTGGTAAACAGTCAATTTCCGCCAGATATAACAATAAGTCGACGGCCATCTGGCCACTCCCAGCACCAAATTCCAGGCAATCAGCTTCAGGGATTTGTTTAAGCACATCGGCGATATGATTGCCCAATGCCTTTGAAAACAACGGACTGATTTCCGGGGCTGTTATAAAATCCCCTGCTTCGCCAATTTTGCTTAAGCCATTACTGTAATAACCAAGTCCCGGCAGGTATAAAGCCATTTGCATAAATTCTGCAAAGCTCAGCCAGCCATGGTGATCTTCGATGGTCTGAAAAATTAGTTGCAACAGCTTATCGCTATGTTGTTGCGCTATGGGGTCTGGTGCGGGTAACTTGGCGGTATGTTTCATTTAGTCGGAAATTTCAGTGGATAATCCTATTTTAGTAACAGGTGCCGGACGGCGTGTTGGTTTTCATATTGCCTCCAGGCTAAAACAGGATGGTTATGATGTATTGGCACATTACCGTACTGAAACCGAAGATGTCCAAAAACTACGGCATTTAGGCATACAGACCATTCAGGCTGATCTGCAGGATACTGCCAGTATTATGGCGTTTATTGAGCAATTGCAGCAGTTAAGCCAAACATATCGAGGCATTGTGCATAACGCATCTGCTTTTACTCCGACAGCTGAAGATTTAAACGAGGCTGCAGAGCAATATCAGCATTTTTTTACCGTGCATATGCTAGCGCCATTCCTTATCAATCAGGCGCTATCTGCAACGTTAAAAGGCCCGGGAGAAGATCCGGCGGATATTATTCATATTACTGATATCAACGTTGAAAACCCGACACCGCGTTTTGATATCTATGGCACAACCAAAGCGGGATTGCATAATCTGACATTGGTTTTAGCTAAAAAACTGGCGCCGCATATCAAGGTAAATTCTGTAGCTCCAGGCCCAGTTTTATTCACCGAGTCACACAGTCAAGAAGTAAGACAGAAAATGTTGGCGGAAACCCCGTTGGCACGGGAAGGTGGTGCAGAGCCGGTTTACCTTGCCATCAAAAGTTTGCTAGAGAATCCCTTTATTACTGGCGCTACCATCCCAGTAGATGGTGGTCGCCGTCTCTCCAAAGCTTAGGTGTGATGTCTTGATTAACAAACCTTCCGGTGGTGACACTTCTGTGGTTTCCGTCAGATAACCTAATAGTTCGCGAATGATCGGATAAAGAAAATATTCGTCAGTCACATTGCTCACGGCAATATCAGCTTCTTCGGGCAATTTAAGTGAACAAAGAATATCGATATCGGCTGGGCGATCTTTGGTTTTACTTAATGGATCATCCCGATCCCGCCCTAACTGGATTTCTATCTGGTTACAAAACGCTTTTAATGCAGTTTGCGGCAAGTCGGTTTCAACAAAAATGATCGTATTTAAAAAATCGCGATGACTGTTCATTCCGACAGGTGGTATTTTCAGTACGCGACTGATATCAAGCTCACCAAACTCACTCACCAGCGCTGTTACCATGGCAGCCATATTGTCCTGCGGACCGAGATTGGAGCCCAGCCCAAGCAGATAACCTTGCCGTTGCCTCATCCGTTAGAGCGCTCGATAACAATTTGTGCGTAATTCTGACCATGCAATTTGACCGGTTTGGTCAAGGTCAATTTGAGTTTTGGAATAGCGAAGGTTTTCAATAATAGCTGCGCCACTTCTTCAGCAAGCCTTTCTATCAGCAGATAACGGCTATTGGCGACAAATTCCACCAAGACATTGGCAACAGCGCCATAATCCAAAGTATTTGAAATATCATCTGATTTAGCCGCCTGGCGGATATCCCAGTCCATTTCCAAATCAAAACGTAATGTTTGCAGGGTTTCACGCTCCCAATAATAAATACCAATAATGGTGTCTACTTTGAGATCATTAAGAAAAATTTTATCCATGATGTCGCTTCAGTGTTGGCAAAAATACTGGCGGTACTGAATAATACCGCTACTTCTTTAAAGGTCGCATCATAACATGCCTGAAATAACTGCTATCGCGCTGCTTGCATTGCTCGGCGCATACCTTATTGGCTCATTGTCGAGCGCTGTAATACTCTGCAAAGTTGCTGGATTACCGGATCCCCGGACACAAGGTTCCGGCAATCCTGGTGCGACTAATGTTCTGCGGATGGGCAGCAAAAAACTCGCAGCATTAGTATTGCTACTTGATGTGTTAAAGGGCGTTATTCCGGTATTAATCGGCCGGATGATGGGGTTTGATATTGATATCCTGGTCTTAATCGCTTTCTTTGCCTTTCTTGGCCATCTCTATCCCGTGTTTTTTCAGTTTAAGGGCGGTAAAGGGGTTGCAACGGCATTAGGTGCGTTTCTTGCGCTTTCACCGGCATTGGCTGGCGCAGCCTTACTTACATGGATTGTCGTGTTTGTAATTAGCCGGATTTCGTCATTATCAGCGATTACTGCGGCAGCACTAACCCCGGTTTATGCGCTGTGGTTGATTGATACAGTATTTGCTCGCTGGATAATTTTGATAATTGCCGTGCTGTTGCTGTGGCGTCATCGTGGCAATATTCAGCGTTTACTGGCCGGTGAAGAGAAAAAATCAGGCTGAAACCGGCGCCGTTAATTCATCTAAAGGCCAACGCGAGCGCACATTAAATGTGGCTTCAGATTCCATAACCATGGCTTGTTGCCTCATTGCGCCGGCAAACGCGATCATTGCACCGTTATCACTGCAGAATTGTAATTGCGGGTAATAAACCTGCACTTTTGGTATTGCATCCAAAGCTGCTCGCAAAGACTTGTTAGCGCTGACTCCACCAGCCACCACAAGACGTTTATGGCCACTTTGCTTTAATGCCCGGCGGCATTTAATTACTAAGGTCTCCACTGCAGCAGTTTGAAAAGCCAATGCAATATCAGCTTTCGTCTGTTCACTTTGATCGCTGTTATGCCAGGTATTTAAAGCAAAGGTTTTCAATCCACTAAAGCTGAAATCCAAACCCGGACGATTAGTCATCGGTCTGGGGAACAGATAAGCACCCTCTTGTCCCTTTTCAGCCAAAGCGGCCAATGCCGGGCCGCCCGGGTAACCCAAACCCAACATTTTGGCGGTTTTATCAAATGCTTCTCCGACAGCATCATCAATGGATTCGCCCATTAACTGATACTCACCCACTCCTTTAACGTCTACCAGTAAGGTGTGGCCACCAGAAATCAACAACGATACAAAAGGAAATGCTGGTGGGTTAGCTTCCAGCAGCGGTGATAACAAGTGCCCTTCCATATGATTGATTGGCAAGGCTGGAATATTTAATGCCCAGGCTAAACTGCGGCCAATCGCGGCACCAACTAATAAAGCACCGACCAGACCTGGACCAGCCGTATAGGCAACTGCATCGATATCATTGCGTTGCAGGCCGGCTTCATCCAAAACCTGCTGCATTAACGGCAAGGCTTTCTGGATATGATCACGTGAGGCCAGCTCGGGCACTACCCCGCCGTATTCGGCATGCATTTCAATCTGACTGAAAAGTGCGTGAGCTAATAAGCCCTTTTCAGTATCATAGAGTGCAATACCTGTTTCATCACAAGATGATTCAATTCCTAATACACGCATAAATTTCTTCTGGCTGAGTGGATTCAATGCCAATTATTATGCCTTGATGGTGTTGGTCTCATCCAACTAATTAGCATTAAGTATTTTCTTTCCTAAATAGATCTCGTACAATTAAGGGCTTTTCCGTCATTGTCTGTTTAGGAATGTATTGAATGCCATCTGTTAAGGTTAAAGAAAACGAACCATTTGACGTAGCTTTACGTCGTTTCAAACGTGCTTGTGAAAAAGCCGGTACGGTTGCCGAAGCTCGCGCTCGCGAAGCTTACGAAAAACCAACAACGGTTCGTAAACGTGCTGCAGCTGCCGCTGTGAAACGTCACCAAAAGAAACTGTCTCGTGAAAACGCTAGCCGCGTTCGCATGTACTAATTGCTGATTAGAATCTTATTCTAATGCCTCAAGAAGCCAGTCCGCTTAAAGCTCGAATTCAAGATAGTGTTAAAGACGCAATGCGCGCCAAAGACAAAGATCGTCTTGGTACATTGCGACAAATTACCGCTGCCATCAAGCAAGTTGAAGTCGATAATCGCCAGGATATGTCAGATGACGACATTATCGTTGTGCTGACCAAAATGACCAAGCAGCGTAAAGACGCTTTGTCTCAATTTGAGCAAGCTGGTCGTGAAGACTTGGCCGTTATCGAAAAAGCGGAACTCGTCATTATCGAAGAGTTTTTGCCGACGGCTTTGAGTGAAGCAGAATTGCAGGCAGCTATTGCCGATGCGATTAAAGAGACAGGTGCCAGCAGTCAGAAAGATATGGGTGCGGTGATGAATGTATTGCGCCCAAAAGTTCAAGGTCGCGCTGATATGGGCGCAGTGAGCAGCCAAGTCAAGGCCGCGCTCAGTTCCTAAGCAAGCATTACCAGGTCTTTTTTCAGACGTGGTTAACATTCAAGACAGACTTCGGCCATAATTGATTTATGGCCGGACAAATCCCTCCACAATTTATTGATGAATTGCTCTCACGAGTAGATATCGTCGATATTATCGATGCTCGCGTACCGCTGAAAAAAGCCGGTAAAAACCTGCACGCCTGTTGCCCTTTCCACAACGAGAAAACCCCCTCATTTACCGTTAGTCCTGATAAACAGTTTTATCATTGCTTTGGTTGTGGTGCTCATGGCACAGCCATTGGGTTTTTGATGGAATACGATCAGCTCAGTTTCCCTGAAGCCATTCAGGAGCTTGCTGATACGGTTGGTATGCAGGTTCCGGTAACCCAGCAAGCCGCGTTGACCCCCGCCAGACAAAACCTTTACGAATTGATGGATAAGGTCAGTCGTTATTATGCACATCAACTGCAAAACCATCCGCAACGGCAAGCTTTTCAGGACTATATTCAAAAGCGTGGGCTGAGCCCCGAAACTGTTGCGGCTTTTGATATTGGTATGGCTCCCGATGGTTGGGACAATCTGTTACGTACTTTTGGTAACAATCAACAAAGTCAGGATCAGTTATTCGAAGCCGGAATGTTGATTAAAAACGATAAGGGCCGTAGCTACGATCGTTTTCGTGATCGACTGATGTTTCCTATCCGAGATCGCCGAGGGCGAGTCATAGCTTTTGGTGGACGAGTCATTGATGCTGATGGCACACCGAAATATTTAAATTCTCCAGAAACCCCCATCTTTCATAAAGGCCAGGAACTGTATGGCTTATATCAGGCACGAAAAGCCAACCGTCGATTAGAAAAAATTCTGATTGTTGAAGGCTATATGGATGTGATTGCACTGGCCCAATTTGGGATTAACAATGCGGTGGCAACATTAGGGACTGCGACAACATCTGAACATTTACGGCTTCTGACGCGTAGCGCGCCAGAAATTGTTTTTTGTTTTGATGGTGACCGCGCTGGTAAAGAGGCTGCCTGGCGGGCTGCAGAAAACGCATTGCCAATTCTTGGTGGCAACTTTGAACTGAAATTTATGTTCCTGCCGGAAGGACAGGATCCCGATACCATGGTCAGAGAACAGGGAGCGGCTGGATTTAATCAGTTAGTCGATCAGGCACAGAGCTATTCCGAGTTTTTCTTCGCCACCTTGCTTTCCCGCGTTGACAGTCAATCGATGGATGGCCGTGCAAGACTGGTTGAAATAGCCAAACCCTATCTACGGCATATTCCAGCCGGTTTGTATCGCGATATGCTGGAACAGCAGCTGGCAGATCATGCCAGGACCAATATCGCTACCTTAAACAAGCATCTGGACAAGCCAGCAGCACCGCCACGAGCTAAAAATAGTAAACAAAATGCGATGGCAAATATGACGCCGGTGCGCATGGCGGTGATGATTCTGTTACAGCATCCGCAATTGCATGAAGCAGTTCCGGATACCGATAAATTATCTCTGCTGGATCTGCCGGGCTTAACGATTTTAATTCAGCTACTTGAAACCATGCGTGAGCATCCCCATCTTAAAACCGCACAGCTGTTGGAGCGCTGGCGAGACACCCAACAAGCTCCCTATATGGAAAAGCTCGCGGTGCAATCGTTGAATTTGTCACCAGAACAGCTGGAGCATGAACTCATCGGGATTGTGAGTCGTCTAAACAAGCAAGCAAGAGATGAACGTTTAACTTATTTGATGAGCAAACCTCTCAGCCAATTAACAGAGGCTGAAAAAATGGAAGTGAAATCCTTTAAGTGAGTGTTCTGTAATCAAAAATGATGCAATAACGAAGTGCTTTCACTATAATATAGTGTTACCGCCAAAAACACCGTCACCATGCATAAAGAGGCCGAATGAAAGCTCACCAATCACGCGGAAAAGAACTAATCCCCTTAGGCAAGGAACGCGGTTATCTCACTTACGGTGAGATCAATGACCACCGTCCAGAAGATTTGGTCGATGCGGATCAGGTCGAAGACATTGTCAGTATGTTCAGTGACTTGGGTATCATGGTCCATGA
>NZ_JAUSCC010000098.1 GCF_030651745.1 Methylophaga sp. | reverse complement strand
GATTCCAAAAAGGAGTTAGAGGATAACGCTATCAGCAAGAAGTTCTCCTCGCAAGGAATTGGTGTGTGCCTCAGTAATTCGCACATCGACATACTTGCCCACCAGCGCCATATCACCGGGGAAATTCACCACCCGATTATTTTCAGTTCTGCCGGCAATTTCAGCGGCATCACGATGTGCAGCCCGCTCAACCAACACCCGTTGCACGGTACCAATCATAGAATCACTAACCGCATCTTCCAGTTCGCGCAGACGATCCTGCATGATTTGCAGGCGCTGTTTTTTCTCTTCATCAGACACTGAATCATTAAACATCGCCGCCGGTGTACCTGGACGCGCGCTATAAATAAAGCTGAAAGAATGATCAAAGCCGATTTGATTGATCAAGGCCATCGTTGCATTAAAGTCATCTTCGGTTTCGTTGGGAAAACCGACAATAAAGTCACTCGACAGACTGAGGTTCGGACGGATTTTTTTCACCCGTTCGATTTTCTCGATGTACTGCGCCACGCTATGACCACGTTTCATCATCGCCAGGATCCGATCTGAACCTGATTGCACAGGTAAATGCAGATGATTGACCAATTCAGGGATCTCAGCAAAGGCTTCAATCAATGAATCAGAAAACTCCACTGGATGTGAGGTGGTAAAACGGATTCGTTCAATGCCATCAATCGCTGCGACATAATGAATCAACAAGGCTAAATCGGCGGTTTCATCACCTTCGATAATACCGCGATAGGAATTAACGTTTTGGCCGAGCAGATTGACTTCACGTACGCCTTGCGCCGCCAGTTGTCGTATCTCACGCAATACAGCCCCTACCGGACGACTGACTTCTTCACCACGGGTATATGGCACAACACAGAATGTGCAGTATTTGCTGCAGCCTTCCATGATGGATACAAATGCGGTCGGACCATCGGCTTTTGGCGCGGGCAGATTGTCGAACTTTTCGATTTCCGGAAACGAGATATCAATTTCCGGTTTGTTATTTTTTCGGACGTCATCCAGCATGGTTGGCAGTCGATGCAGAGTTTGTGGTCCAAAGATCAGATCCACATAAGGCGCGCGTTTACGGATCGCCTCACCTTCCTGACTGGCTACACAGCCGCCAACACCAATCACCAGATGCGGTTTTTTATCTTTCCAGCGTTTCCAGCGACCTAATTGATGAAAAACCTTTTCCTGCGCTTTTTCACGGATCGAGCAGGTATTGAGCAACAACACGTCCGCTTCTTCAGCGATATCGGTGGTTTCCAGTTGATGCGACGCAGCAAGCACCTCGGCCATTTTGTTCGAGTCGTACTCGTTCATCTGGCAACCAAAGGTTCTAATAAAAAGTTTTCCGGCCATAAAATCAGTTATCGATAAAGGGCGCACAGCATACGCTTTTTACGCCGCAGAGTACAGACAAGTGATTGTTTTTGTTAGCGCAAAATTACCCAATCGCAAGTCGCCGATAAAACAAATCACTGGTCTGTATAAAGTCGAACCTTGTTCAGCCATTTCAGCGGGTTACCGCAAAGCCCACCGGGATCTGATAACTCCAGGTCTCGGATAATGGCTGTTGATTTTCGTCAACCAGTGCGGCACGCATTTCAACCACTTTATTCGGATCATGAATTCGGGTTCGCATAATTAAACGCCAGCCTTTTATTGCCGAGTTATAACGCAGTTGGCTACTCAACACTTCGGCGTGTTCGCTGATACTGATTTGTGTCATCGGCATCTGATATTCACCTCGTTCGGCTAATACCGGACCTGCAAAATCCACCTGCAATAATATGGTTTCATCCAAGTCACGGATCAGATTAGCCTGTTTGTCTTCACCTGCCGAACGCAAGGTTTGGGCAACCCAGGCAATATTCGGATCAGCCAGTGAGGGTTCATCCAAGGTCCAATGGATTCGATAGGCTAATTCAATAGGTTGACCAAATGCCGGGATCTTATCCGGGATCCAGAAGGCACCAACATTATCGTTGGTCTCATCTGCCGTTCGATATTCAATCAGTTTAATGCGACCTTTGCCCCAGTCACTTTTGGTTTCTATCCAACCGCTTGGCCGTAAATGATACAAATCATCCAGATCCTGAAACCGTGAAAATTCACGGCCACGTTGCAATAAACCAAAACCTTTCGGATTTTCAATCTGCCAGGTGCTGACCGATACGCCATCAGGATTGTTTAATGGACGCCAAATCCACTCGCCATTGCCGGCATGAATCGATAAACCATTCGAATCATGAATCTGGGGACGGAAATTATGCTGACTAGGCGGTTGACGGCCATCATATAAAAACATACTGGTTAAGGTCGCCAGCCCAAGCTCATGAACCTGCTTACGTAAATACACTTTGGCTTCTACATCCAGTACCGTCGCGGTGCCCGGTTGTAAATCAAAGCGATAGGCACCAGTTGCACTGGGCGAATCCAATAACGCATAAATCACCAGATTGTCTTCGCCAGATTTGGGGCGTTGAATCCAGAACTCGCGAAATTCCGGAAACTCCTCAGCAATATCATCTGACACGGCTGTGTCGATATTCATGCCGCGCCCGGACAAGCCATACACCTGATCTTTACCAATCACCCGGAAATAACTCGCGCCTAACACACTCATAATTTCGTCATATTTATCGGCTTTGTTGATCGGATACAAAACGCGAAAACCGGCATAACCAAGCTGAGCGGTGGTGGCTTTATCAAAGGTCAAATCGCCGAAGGTGAAATCCTCCGGATCATAGGTAATTTCCGTGATGCCATTGGGCAGGATTTCATTAATTTTTACCGGCACTTTGAAGTGCATGCCTTGATGATAAAACGCTAAACGGAATGGCGTTTGCTGATCATTCCAATGGAATTTCTCAGCGATGGGTTGGATCTTCATGTAATCAGCAAACTGCATCTGGCTAAACTCAACCGGTAGATTGCTTTGCGGTTTGACGTATTCCTGTTTGACCAATGCCTGGGCTTTCTCAGCCACATCTTCCAGCGAGAAGGCATGGCTATTAACTGACAGCATCAACAAGCACATAGCCACAACATGGGAGAACAAGTTCATTGATCGCGAAGGGCGATTAAAGAATGAATAAGACATGTTATTTCCTCGAATCAAACTGGGATTTTTAGTGTTTGAAAATTGATTTACGCCAACTTTGGCGTTAAAGCCATCAAGCTGCTTTCGTCGCCTTAAATGGCAGACGTTTTAATATCCATTTACGAGTAGGCACCACCGCGTGCTCCATTGACCAGATACACAAGATAACGGTCAGTAATAGAAATAATGGATAAAACCAAATTGATAAGGTTTGCTCACCGGCCTGCACCGCACAACTGTTCCAGTTCTGCAAACACTCGAATGACATCACATTAAGTATTTTTTCCGAACGGGAAAATAAAACAAAGGCGGGAACATGCAATACAAACAATGGCAAAGATGCTGCGCCAAGTCGACGCGACCAGTTATTAAACCATTCACTGCGAGGCGTTCCGACTAAAGCGCACAGGTAAATCAACATTAATTGAGCAGGCAGCAATAAGCCGTTGTGCAACAGAAAATACCAGTAACGTTCACCTTTCAGCAGCCATATCGCGCCAAGAAAACACATTAAAACAAACAGACTCATCAATATCCGGACAACCAGCTTAGGATCCCGTCCACTATCTCGTATCTGACGAAACAGAGCATAACTGACGATACCGGCAAAAAATTCTGGAATACGAATGATCGGCATTCGATGCAACATGCCGGTAAACGGCATGCCGTAATCACCATTCCAAATCACCAGTAATGGCGGTATCAGATAAATCAGCATCAGTGCTGTAATCCATAGCACTTTGTGTTTTACTCGCATCAGGTATGGCGCAGCAAAAGGAAAGGTCAGATAAAAGAAAAACAAGGTGGAGATTGACCACAATGGCGCATTAAAGGTCAGATAAAAAGGGTTCCATGCCTGCAACATAAACACCTGTAACAATGAATTAAGCAATAACTCACCATTACTCATGTAATGTTCGATTGACGCCCTACCCGCTTCACCCAAATCCACATTGGTGTCATACACCACAAATCTTACTGTGGCCTTCACATCATCCGGTGGAATGCCCAGATGACTGATAATGGTCAACACGGTGAACGTTAACAGCAGAGAAAAAATATGCAGCGGGTATAAATTAGAAAATCGCTTAGCCCAAAAGCTGGTCGCAGCTTCACGTAATTCGCCATTGCGGCAATACACATGCGCTAACAGAAATCCGGATAACACAAAAAAACTGCTGGTCGCAAAAAAGCCAACACCAACCATATCCATCAGCCAGGGGACTTTTTCTTTAAGTTTATAAGTATGCAGCGTGTGAAAAATAACGATGTACAAACCGAGCAAAAAGCGCAGCCATTCCAAACCTATAAAATGTTCCTTACCGCCTCGTTCCACTCAATGTCCTTGAGAAATTGTTATAGAAGATATTACAGGGAGATCTTTAAAGACTTTCAATCAAATATTTGTACAGGGTGTTCCATCGATCTGAACTCAATCTGCTCTGCGATAACTTTGCCGGTAATTCCAGGCTTTTTCACATTCTGGTAATTCATAAAATAAAACTGGTGCCTCTCCACCTGTATTTCCGTAATCGCTGTAAAAACGATCACAATATTCTTGGCTTCGATCCCACTCGGCAACACACTCAGCAGCATATTTTTCTCGGATGGGTCGCAGTTTTTCCAGTCTCACAGCTTCGCAAGCCTGGTCGAGCTGTTGCTGGATAGCTTGGCGATCTTCAGCAACTGCCAGAGTGGTCAATGTACTCACCATTAATGTCAGTATTAATAAAACGGTTTTCATACGCTTATCCTTGATCACTTTACCGTCAATGGGTTTGATCTATGTTAATGCGCTTATTTCCTTGCTATATACAGTGGAACTGCTTATACAACATTAACCAAGGTAAAAACCGCTGAGATTTTATATAACTGAAAATGTTTCAGCTTAATCATATTTCGTTTACGAAATTCCTGTCAGAAATACATTTTTACCTCGGCAGATAAATAATAAATCAGCACATCAGTAAATTGAGGAGAGAGAATATGAGTTCCAAACTTTTAGGCATTATCTTATTGGTTGTCGGTGTCATTCTGCTGATTTTCGGTTGGAATGCTTCACAGTCTTTAGGTGACCAGATCACTGAAACCATTACTGGCCGTTTTACCGATGAAACCATGTGGTTCATTATCGGTGGCGCTGTAGCCGTTGTTGTCGGTGCTTTTTTGGCACTGGGCAAAAAATAAGTTTTAAGATGTTCTAAATATATAAATCTGAGTAGTGGCAATTTAAGCCAAAAGCCCAACCCTCAAAAACTGTTAAGATGTGAAGCCAAAGCAGGCTAACTAAAAAAGCCCCCGTAATCGGGGGCTTTTTTATCTATACGAGAATCCCATCATGACTGAAAAAACATTTATCAAAGGCAAAGATAGCGATCTGGAAACCAGCATCGCCACCATGCAGGCCAAACTCAAATCATTTGGTTTTGATATTGAAGAAGCCTCCTGGCTGAATCCGGTCAGTAATGTGTATTCCGTGCATATTCGCGATAAAACCTGTCCGCTGATGTTTACCAATGGCAAAGGCAGCACTGAAAAAGCCTGTCTTGCCAGCGCGTTAGGCGAGTATTTCGAACGTCTCAGCTGCAATTACTTTTTTGCCGATTTCTACCTTGGCGAACACCATAGCAATAGCGAATTTGTGCATTACCCGAATGAACGCTGGTTTGATATTGATGGCGATGAAATGCCGGAAGGCTTGATGGATGAAAGCCTGTGGAAATATTTTGATCCGGAAAATGAACTGACACCTGACATGTTGTTTGACACCAACTCCGGTGAGGGTGAACGCGGTATTTGTGCGGTGCCTTATCAGCGTCTGCGAGATGGCGAAACGCGTTTTATCCCAATCAACCTTATCGGCAATATCTATGTCAGCAATGGCATGTCAGCCGGTAATACCCAGAACGAAGCCCGGGTTCAGGGTTTGTCAGAAGTTTTTGAACGTTATGTGAAAAACAAAATTATTGCTGAAGGGCTGTGCCTGCCGGAAGTCCCTGATGAAGTGTTAAACCGTTTCCCGAAAATCCAGCAAGCCTTGCAAGAATTGCGTGGTCATGGGTATCACCTGCGAGTTGCGGATGCCTCATTAGGTGGTCAATTTCCGGTGATGTCGGTTACCTTGATTAATCCAAAAGACGGCTCCGTGTTTGCCTCATTTGGTGCACATCCCAGTTTTGAAGTGGCATTGGAACGTACCGTAACCGAATTATTACAAGGTCGCGGTCTGGATCAATTGGATGTGTTCCATCCACCGACGTTTGATTTGGATGAAGTTGCCTCGCCAGCCAATCTGGAAATGCACTTTATCGACTCCAGCGGTTATATCTCCAACGACTTTTTCCGGGAAACACCCGACTTTGATTTTGTCGACTGGGACTTTGATGATGCCACCGCCGATGAATTTAAATTCCTCAGCGATACCATCCACAATCTGGGATTTGATATTTATATCGCCGATTATAATCATCTCGATGTCTACGCCTGCCGTATTCTGGTGCCAGGTATGTCAGATATTTATCCGGTTGATGAACTGGTGTGGGAAAACAATAATGAAGGTGCGTTATTCCGCGAAGATTTCCTGACCCTGAAAGATGGTGATGCCGAACAATGGCAGGATATTCTGGATCGACTGGATGAAGGTGGTTATAACGACCAGACACCAGTTGCACCGTTTATTGGACTGGCAGCCGATCCCGGCACCTTATGGGCAGAGATTCGTCTCGGTGAACTGAAAGCTATGTTATATCTGGCTTTGGAAGACGAAGAAGCCATTGACTGGATTGACTGGTGTTTGTCACTGGATCAGGCCAGTGAAAAAACCATTCTGCACTACCGTTGTTTGAAAGCCCTGCTGGAAATCAAATGGGATGATGAACGTGATTATGCTGACTACACCACAGGTCTGGCGTTAATGTATGGCCAGCAAAATGTGGATGATGGTATTCAGATCGTCGAAGGTGAAAAACTGTTCCATAATTTGCATTGCCCCGGCCTTAGCCTGGAAGGTTTTGCACGGCATAATGCCTTACTGGCAGGTTATGAAAAACTACAACAAGCCAAGCGTACTAACTGGAAATAGCTTCTTATAGAAATAATTAAATCCGCAGGCCAGAATAAGTCTGGGCTGCGGATTTTAAATAAAAAACCTGCACTTATAACGGTGATAATTGCTTGCTTTGCCTAATTATCCAGTGACAATCTTTATTTTTCATCCCACATCACATCGGCATTGGCCTCAATCGCTGCTTTTAACAGATTGATCAATGGCAATGCCCGTTGAGATAGCCCTGGCTTGAATTCACCGTCTTCAGGATCCTGATCTGCAGCGGCACTCGAATCAACGGCTTTTTGCAGATTCGCCAAAGCCTGCGGTAAATCCTGAGGTTGATAGGCGCCGGGTACGGTTCCGCTATGGCCCATAATTTTCAGCATATCTTTGGCGACATCCCCCAGCATGGTGATATTGGCATAAGCTTTAGAGCTAAAAGTTACGATCATTGGTCTCTCCCATTATTGTTATTTTTAGCCGGCAAACAGCCAGGCTACCGTTAGTGCAATGATTAATAAAACGACTGACATCACACTGCCAATTCGTCGAGCATAGATGTGCAACATAATATCTTCCTACACTAAATCAAAACGTTCAGAATAAATGCGTCGAGCATTAACACCGCGCTTTTGCAATTCCGGTTCGACCAGATCCATCATTGGTGGCGGTCCACAGACAAAATAGTCTATATCGTCAGCGTCTTCCGGCAGGTATTCATCCAACAGATCACCATCGACATAACCCGATTCCCCCATCCACTCATCTGATGGGTCTGATAGCACATGAACTATGGTGAAAGACAGCTTTTGGGTAAACACTTCCAGTGTGTCACGCATGATGATTTCATCTTCCGATTTATTGGCATAAATCAGCCACATCGGAGTGTAATTTTCTTCTGCAAGCCGACTGCGAATCATCGACAACACAGGTGTGATACCAATACCACCCCCTACAAAAACAGCACGGCGTACAGCCTTGGGATCGAGCGTAAACACGCCATACGGTCCTTCCAGAAAAGCTTTATCACCTGCTTTCACTCGGGATAAATAATCGGTGAAATCGCCGGCTTCTTTAATAACAAATTCCAGTCTTTCAGGATGAGTTGCACTGGAGGCCATTGAAAAAGGATGCTGCTGTATCGAAAAAGGTGAATCGCCCAAGGTCAGCCAGGCAAATTGGCCGGGTTTAAAATTCATCCCCGTATGACCATCCGCGACTAATATCAGAACCGTGGAATCTGCTCTGATTTCGTCAGACTCCACTACTCGCCATGGTCGTTGTTTTAAACGATAAGGACGCCATAAACGCGTTTCCAGTAACAGCAATAACGGAATGGCAATCACTGCAATCAACAGTGCCTGAGTGAGGAGACCATCGGTATGGTGCTTACCCATCAAGGCATGCCCAAGCCCGCCAGCCACTACAAATAACGACAGGCTCGCATGGATGGTTCGCCATGTTTCATATTGCAAGCCAAGTTGTTTGCGCCACAACGAACTGATAATCAATGCCGTCACCGCCAAAGCCAATGCAATAACGCCGCTGGCCCGTAGCCAGTCTGCTGTGGGATCCAGCCAGGCAATAAATTGCTGATCTCCAGTCATTAATAACACCGGATGCGCCAGGATAAATAACCACGCAGCAATGCCGGTACGGCGGTGAAACTGCAGCAAATTATCCTGACCGACATTGCCGGCAAACCAGCGATGTCTGCCAGAAATAATTAATTGCGTTGCCAGCATACCAAGCCCCAATAAACCAAGTATGGAGCCCATTTCCACCAATAGATCTCGTGGCTCTGGTCGATCAATACCCATGGCGATTAGCATTGGTAATAAGGCAATCACCAGATATAAAAATAGCCAAAGCACAAGATTGACGAGGTTTATCGGCATCTAAACTCTCCGATTCAGGGTAAGGGGATGCAAGCGGACTTGGCATGAAGAGAAAAAATGAAGAGACCACTACAGTAACACTAAAACAGATTACTGGCGGCCGTCGTTAACAGAAATCAACAGGCGTCTTTTAAGAAATAAACCCGGCAGTCAGATTAGCTGCCGGGTTTATGTTTATAGCGTTTTAAGCGACTATCTTGGCTCAACCGTTGTTTCATATTCAGGGCTGACCAGACGCGGGTCACCTTTATCCAGACACAGGAACGTCACATCATAAAAATATTTCATTTGCTGGCGTTTTAAGGTTTTGGTGACTAACAATTCTTTACCTTGGTTGGCACAATAAGCGCCAGCCTGATCCAGCACTGAAGCTTTAGCTGTTGAAGCATTCACATGATCGGCTGAAACCGTGTAAGTATCCGGACCGACTTTTTTAACACCGGATGTTTTGACTGCACAACCTGCAACCATTGCGACTGCTGACAGACTGATGATTAAAGCAATAATTTTCATTGTGATCTCCATGTTAATTAGGGTCTGTATATCTTTCAGAGCCTAGGCCGCCATTATCAGCTGTTTACCAGTTAATAAACAGTCTCTATTACAGCGCAAAAAACCCGAGCAGGCTTTAACATATGTATATTGTCAGACAGAACTCCAACTCGCCTGCAACTTCACTTTTAGTTAGGCTATCGCCATGCGTTCAACAAGCCAAAAAAATCATGTCGTATTAGTACGCCCGAGGATCTATCTGGGCAAAGGCCTGGCTATTGGCCCCGGCAAAATCGATTTATTACGGGCGGTTGCCGAATTAAAATCCATTGCTGCGGCAGCGAGAAAACTGAGCATTCCGTATAAACGCGCCTGGGTGCTTATCGATTCGCTTAATCAAGGATTTGGTAAACCAGTCGTTGAAACCACCAGTGGTGGCAAAGGTGGTGGTGGCACTTCGTTAACCCTTCTCGGTCAGCAACTGGTTGAGAAATATGATGCACTTGAAACACGCCTGAATGCACAAGCTGCCAAAGAATTAGCAGCCGTTCGCGCCTTAACCGACTAGTCCGGTTGCTCGCAAAGTTGTTGTCATAAATCACATGCATTATATTGAGCGTTATGTCTCAGCAGGCCTAACGAAAACAACCCCTATAGTCAGGACAACATGACGTTTTTTAAATTAATTGCCAGTTTTTTCATCGTGTTGTTCTCCAGCCAGACACTGGCGGAAAAGGCCACGGTAGCAGCAGCATCCGATCTCAAATTTGCGGTTGAAGAAGTCGCAGCCTTGTTTGAGCAGCAAACCGGTCAGCAACTGCGTTTGGTATTTGGATCTTCCGGCAACTTCAAAACCCAGATTCTGCAAGGGGCCCCGTTTCATCTGTTTATGTCAGCAGATGAAAGTTTTGTATTTGAATTAGCTGAAGCAGGTAAAACTCAAGATCAGGGCCGCATCTACGCGATTGGCCGCATTGGCATTATTGTGCCGCATCAATCTCCATTAAAAGCCGATGGCGAACTCACTGATTTAGCCAGTGCAATAACCGATGGTCGATTACAAAAATTCGCTATCGCTAACCCTGAGCATGCTCCCTATGGAACGCGTGCAATGGAAGCTTTGCAATATGCCGAGCTGTGGCAGAGCATTCAACCCAAGCTGGTATATGGCGAAAATATTTCTCAGGCTGCCCAATTTGCTACCTCTGGCTCCACACAAGGCGGCATTATTGCATTATCTCTGGCGCTGGCTCCGCAAGTTGCCAAATTAGGCCAGTTTGAATTGATCCCGGCCAGCTGGCATCAACCACTGATTCAACGCATGGTAGTTATTAAAGATGCTCCGCCAGCAGCACAACAGTTTTATGACTTTCTCGCCACACCACCCGCCCAAGAAATCATGGTGCGATATGGCTTTGCGATGCCCGATAGAGAGCATCAATAAGATGGATTGGCAGGCGTTAATACTTTCGCTGCAACTGGCTTTTGTGACCTTGTTGGTCTTGTTACCTTTCGGTCTCTGGCTGGGCCGCTGGTTGGCTCACACACAGGTGCGTTATAAAGCCTGGATAGAAGGCCTGGTAGTGCTTCCATTGGTATTGCCGCCGACAGTATTAGGTTATTACCTGCTGGTTTCGATGGGCGGCGGATCGCCGTTCGGACAATGGTTCTCCAATACATTTGGTTTTCAACTGACCTTTAATTTTTTAGGTTTGGTGATTGCGTCGGTGATTTTTAATATTCCTTTCCTGGTACAACCAATTCAACGTGCATTTGAATCCATTCCCAGAGACTTAGGCGAAGCCGCTGCCGTCAGTGGTTTAAGCAAATGGCAAAGCTTCTGGCGCATTGAAGTACTGTTGGCCTGGCCGGGTATTTTATCCGGCATGGTATTAACCTTTGTGCACACCATGGGTGAGTTTGGGGTGGTGTTAATGGTTGGCGGCAGTATTCCCGGTGAAACCAAAACTGTCGCTATCTCTATTTATGATCGGGTGCAGTCATTTGATCTCGACGGTGCCAATCAAATGGCAATGATGCTGTTGATCTTGTCGCTGACCGCTGTGGTCGCATCATTTTTTGCTTCGGCGCGATTGGCTGTTAAACGATGAAGCCAACCTCTCCGGCCCTCCAAGTTTCGATTGAACAATCGTTACCGATGCCGATAAAGGGCTACTTCCACTGTGAGTCAGGACAGTTATTAGCATTGGTTGGCCCGTCAGGCGCGGGTAAAACCTCATTAATGCGAATGTTGTCAGGTCTGATGCAACCACAACAGGGCAAAGTGATAGTCGGTGACGAAGTTTGGTGCGATACCGACAAGAATATTTGTCTGTCACCACAACGCCGTCATGTAGGCATGGTGTTTCAGAACTACGCGCTGATGCCGCATTTTGATGCGCTTGAAAATGTTTCACTACCATTACTGCATTTGCCCAAACACGAACGGATCAAACAAGCCAAACGCTGGCTGGATCACGTTGGTTTAACCGATGCTGAACAACACCGTAAACCTGCCGATTTATCAGGAGGACAACAGCAACGGGTAGCTGTTGCCAGAGCGCTGGCCCGTGAACCTAAACTGATGCTGTTGGATGAACCTTTTTCTGCTGTGGATCAGATGAATCGTCAAAGTCTTTATCGGCTGCTGGCAGATCTGCGGCGTGAATTAGCTATCCCGATCATTTTAGTGACACATGATTTAAACGAAGCCCGGCTGCTGGCCGATCAACTGGTCGTCATCGATAACGGCCAAATCCTCCAGCAAGGCACACCTTCGGCCATTTACAATGCCCCGCGCAATGCTCGGGTTGCTGATTTGGTTGGCATTCATAATCGTTTTCTGGGTGAATGGATTGGACCATCTGAGCAATCCGGGCAAGGGCTATTACGCTGGAAGGGTGAAGGTTTGAACCTTGCTCAACAGCCCGTTTTACAAGTTCGCGACAAGGGCCGATTACCTGAAGGTCAGCCGGTAAACTGGGTGATCCCAAGTGATGGCATTAGCCTTATTAAAAAAAGTGAAATTGCTCAGCAAAATGACTTTCATGCCCAAGTTACAGAATCCAGACATTTGGGTGAAATCAATCTGCTGACATTAACCATTGAAGAAGTGCCCGGAGCAGAGTTTGTATTGACCCTCTCAGGATCATTTCGTAAAAATCTGCCGGTGGGTTCCAAGCTGGGGATCAGGCTGGATTTGAGCTTGGTGCATGTCATGCCAATTCGCGCTGATGGTCAAGGCAAAAACAGGCTAAAAATAAACAAAGCCTGAAAGCACCTATCTAATTTGTATTACTGATAAAACTCCACATAAAACAGTACTGAACCAATCGGTTTTACCTGATGTAATACGGTAGGTTCCACCACTCCATAGGTATTGATATCCAAGGTGATTTCTTCAAATGGATCTTGGATGGTGTAAAGCAGATGGCCGCTCAAGACGACTATTTTTCCCCAGACGTTGGCCTTTGTTTGATGATTCTTTAATAAACCTTCAGGAATCGTGGCCTCAGAAAACTCGGGAGTGCGTTTATAGGAAACAACATTGTCCGGCAGTGATTTCATCGTCAATCCCTCAATAGATCCGGAGAAAGCCTGAAACATTGTGATTCTACAAATTTATTCAGGCAATAGTTCGATAGCCACTATATAACGTTAATTTATATAAAGGAGATTTATAACCCGAGATTAATCAATAACACCGATAACAAAGGAATTTGCCCCCTATAACAGCTCGGCGTCAGCGATATGCACTTCTCCATCCACCGCTTGATGGTTGCGAATCATGCCCTCAGCAATCTCTTCAAACTTGTATTGATGATCAAGAAACACCGTCTCAGCATCATCTTCATCATCAGGGGTAGTCAGCTCAAGCAAAACTGCTTTTGAAACAATACACGCCACCGTTTGATTATCCACAATGGCAAAAAAAGTTACATCGTTGTCGTTAACCACATAATCACTGGTAAAGTCGATATCCATAACGTCTCCTTAGATTAAGTATGTTTTTTGAAAATGATCTCGACATAAAACATAGAGAATAAAAGTGACAGATTGTTCCAACCAATGCGTTAACTGATGTTAATCAAAACGACTCTTCACCAGCATTTTAAAACCACCTAAAAAGTACTGAGGCCAGTCGCTTCCATAACGCGATATAAGATACGGGGCCAGAGTCTCTCATCGGCATAAGCTTCGTAGTCCACACTGTAGTTCCGGTCGTCATAGTTGTTCCAGCGCTCATCAAACCAGCGCTGTGCCAGTTGCAGGGGTTCAACATCAGCTGAGCCCCGCAGGATCACGTTAGTTTCCAGATTAAGGTTATGCAGATTACGCCGGGTAAAGTTGGTGGAGCCAAGCAGCATGGCGCTGTGGCCTTCAGCATCATGATGCATCAGCCACTTGGAGTGACATTGCTCACCATGGGTATCGCACCAGCGAACACTAATGCCAGCTTGCTTTAATTCATAGGCCACAGGGCGATTAGGCACACCATTTTTCTCCCGCCCAAAAGCGTCTTTATTGGGATCGAGTAATATCCTTAAGGTCACGCCCCGCTTTGCAGCTCGTTGCAGCGCTTTCACGATGTGTCGGTCAGCAAGATAGAACATTGCCATATCCAATTGATCTTCGGGCTCGGCTCTATCAATCAGATCTAAAGCCGCTCGCTCCACAGCTCGTTCAGTGACCACTTGAACGGTAAGTCCGTTAGTTGCTGAATCTGCTATGTGCACTAATTCAGGAACCGGAACCGGCTCTCCAGAAAACTTCAACAGCGCCGCCTCGCTTTCAAACAGATCCCAGGCAGCTTCGCCATTGAAACGTAACGCCACATTGCCATGGGCACTGCTGCCGTCGTGAGGATTGGCTGAAGTCACTAATGCCGTCAGTTCATGTCCATCATCGGCAATGATCAGCTTGCGATGGTTGGCTTTAAAATTCAGCATTGCCAGATAGCTACGCAATGAAACTCTGCCTTCACCAAAAGGATTGGGCAGCAGCTCGCCTTTGCTATTACCAAATGGCTTAATAAACAGACGCCAGATAGCAGAATAGGCAGGATTACTGTCCCGCAAGCGAGTCAAATCAGTCAAGGTAACCGGAATACCGGCCGCTTCCAGTTCAGCAAATTGTCGGGATGGGAGTCCGCCATAAACACTGTTAAGCGGATCAGAGATCACCCACACATCTAGTTCAGGATAACGCTGTTTCTGAGCAATCAACGTAGCGGTTAATTCATCCGATAAGGCCCGATGTGTTTCAGCAACTTTCCCCTGAAAATCATTGAACAGAAACATATCCACCAGCACCAAGCGTCGGGCACCAGTAATCATCTCAATCACGGCATCGAATATCTGCTGCTCCATATGGCGCTCGCCATCAGCAGTAGTAAATGTCCGATCTGCCAGAAACTGCACACTGGTTACAGTTCGCTCAGCAGGAGAAAAATCCAAACCATAAGGCAACGGTTTGTAAACGTGGTAAATCGCAATAGCTGCTAACCAAAGCACTATAAGTGCGAGCAACCTTATTCCTAATCGTCGACGGTTATGTGTTCCTGCGTTGGAATTTAACATTGTCATGAGGTGCTGCTCCTTTTGCCACTCGTCGATCTAAATCCATTTAAAATGCGTGTAAAGCCAAGCTTATTGCCACGCTGATAACACGATAAATCCTGCAAACCCGGTCAACATGACACTTGAAAACCGATTGAACAACTTCAAATTGTGTTGCCCCGCAACTGATCCCACAAGAAAGCCAAAGACCACCCAACTCAAGCCAATAAACGTAATGCTTGCGGCCAACGCAACAAAATACCAATACAGCTGATCGTGACCAATTGGGATAAGTGTTAATGCAAACACAAAGGCTTTTGGGTTCAAAAACGTCACCAGAAAGATTTTTTTAAAGCTGATCAGCTCAGCTGCAGCGCTGATATGGCTGGCTCGTCGCCACATACTAATAGCCAGATAAACAATATAGATACCAACAACAACCGCCTGCAGCGGCTGAAACAACGGAAATTGCTCAATAAGCGGCTCAAAAATAATCAGGATCAGTAGAATCGCACTGAAATAACCCAACAACTCACCCAGCAACAATGGCAAAGATCGGCGCACTCCCACCATCGCCCCAGAAGCCCATAACAAAGTATTGGTCGGGCCGGGCGTCAACAACAGAATCACAGTGGCAAACAGAAATAAAATTGGGCTAGTCATCTTTCACATGATAAATCAGCAGGGACATTCTGTATTGGGAAGTTACTCAAAAACCGGTCGAAAAAAACTACGCTGGTAGCTCACGATACATCTGGTTTCTTCAGCATATTTAAATGCTGCCAGGCATTCTGCATCTTCAAGCGACTGAGCACGATAGGCTTCATAGCTGGCCAAACTGGGAAAGGTGAACAGTGCCAGCGCAATATTATTGGCGCCCTCTGACGGGAGAAAATAGCCGTTGTGTGTACCGCCAAACTTATTGACCAATGGAATCCACATCCTTGCATAGCGTTCAAATTCAGCAAGTTTATAAGGGTCGATAACATAGTTGAGGTAGCAGGTAATCATTTACAGTTCCTATTTTTACTGGACATAGTGGCCGACAGTTTAGTGCTCAAACTCACTTTAGTGCAGCTTGCTGATATCAAAAAAAGTGCATGGCTTTTACCCGATGCACATTAATAAAGCATAAATATGCTATTCGTCCGTTAAGGGACAAGGCATCCTGCAAAGCATAATAAAAAATACCAAATAAAATCAGTTAGTTAAAAATATTTCTACTTAAGAAAACCCAACCTGAATACATTGGCATATTTAGTGCTCTCCCCAATAAAAACTATCATTTTCAGTTAATTGGGAGATAAATCATGCGCTATAAAAGTGTGTTGATGCTTAGCCTGGGCTTACTCGGCTCAATAAGCACCACGTTTAGTTATGCAGAAGATGAGTTCGTCCCTGAAGTCTTAACCGTTGAGCCCACCATTCGCCCCGGCCCAAGTATCTTTGTTTTGGATCAAAGCTGGGATGGTTCAAGCTGGGTGCATATTCGATCCGCAGAAGATCTGACGTCAGTTAAAGGCAGTTTGAGCGCCGGTGTGGTCTCTCAGTTTGCTATGAGTAAAGATGGCAAGTCGGCTTACACGGCATCAGTTTATGCCAAGCGAATTATGTCTGGCCCGACCGAAGCAGTTTTGGAAGAGTTTGATGCCAAGAGCTTAGTCAAAAAACGTGAAATCATCATTTCTCCGAAGATGGCTCAATCAGCACCACAGCTGAGTTACCTTGAGTTTTCGGCTGATGGTAAATATGCCTATGTGCAAAATGCCACTCCGGCAACCTCGGTTACCGTGGTTGATATGGATGCGGGCGAAGTGTTAACTGAAATCCCTCACCCTGGCTGCATAAGCATCTTTCCGGCTCTCAAAGGCAATCGTTATAGCTCTTTATGTGGCGATGGCACCGTGACCAGCTATTCTTTTTCTGCAGATGGCAAGATCAACAATCCAGTTAAAAGCGACAAAGTTTTTGATGCAGATGATGACCCGCTCTATGTTCATAGCGTTCGCGCCGGCAACAACCTTGTATTTAGCTCTTTTAACGGCAATCTCTACCTTGTCTCTGATGCTGATGAAAAACCCAGTTTGGTCGATAAGTATTCCTTTGTAGAAGGCGTTGAAGGTGATTGGGCTCCTGGTGGGGTGGCCATCATGACTTACAACAAGGCCAATAATGTGGTCTTTATAACGATGCACTCAGAGGCATATAACGGCAGTCATAAAAATGGTGCTGAAGAAATTTGGGCTATTAGTCTTGATAGTAAAAAAGTCGTCTCTCGCATCCCGGTTGATATTGAAGACTCAGGCATTACTTCACTGGCTGTGACGGAAGGCAAAGATCCCGTTTTATTTGCTCATGACTCTGAGCTGGGCGTGGTTTATCGTTTTTTAATTGATCCCAAAGCGGGCTTTACTGCAACTCTGCAAGAAGACATCGCTGAAGATGTCGGTCATTACGACATTGTCTGGATTGCTGAAAAATGAATGCTGATCAGCTAATACAGCTGATGGCGATAACCGGCACCACCTTTCTGGTGCTGCTGTTTGTTATCTCCGTATTACATAAATTACTGGATGTGGATCGCTTTTCCGGCTATGTGGTCAATTATGCTCTGGTCCCGAAACAGTGGGAAAAAGCCACCACTTACGCTCTGATTGGTATTGAGGTTGCCATTAGTTTTGGCTTAATCATTCCGGCATTTAATGGTTTTGCCACTATGGTGGCCATTGCTCTGTTATCACTCTATGCACTGGCAATGCTGATTAATATCCGCCGGGGCAATACGCAGATTGAGTGTGGCTGTGGAGGACCTGTGATGTTTTTATCTTATAACCTCGTGCTGCGAAACGGCTTGATTATATTGATAGCGTTACCGGCTCTGTTTGCCCGCTCTACTGATATAAGCATGCTTGATACCTTTATATCGATGAGTAGTGGTGTCTTGTTGTTTGTGCTGTTCATCATCGCTGAAAAACTGCTGGCTAATTTCCATCACTCACAAACTTTAAATCGGTAATTAAACACCATGATAAATACACTCATTTTCCTTGTCGCCCTGCTCTCCATCATGGTGGTTGTACTGACGATTATGGTGTTGGCCATGACTCGCCAAATCGGCATTTTATTTGAGCGTATCTCCCCTGTCGGCGCCATGATTAATGATTCAGGTCCACCAATTGGTGCTGCCAGCCCGAGCTTTGATTTAACCAGCTTAAACGGTGGCGACGTTAAGATTGGCTATAAAGGCGATAAAAGCACCCTGGTGTTTTTCTTATCCCCGACCTGTCCGATCTGTAACAAGCTGTTACCGGCAATTAAATCGATTCAAAGTGCAGAAGGTAGCTGGCTCAATATCGTATTAGCCAGTGACGGTGACGCCGCCAAACACCTCGAGTTTATTCAAAAACATGCGATCAGCAATTTTCCTTATGTGCTGTCTCAGCCATTGGGCACGACTTATCGTGTCTCACGCCTGCCTTTCGCTGTGCTGCTTAACAGTGAAGGCGTTGTGCTCGCCAAAGGTTTGGTTAACACCCGCGAACAATTAGACAGCTTATTTAATGCAGCAGAAACGGGCTTTGCCTCTATTCAAGAGTTGGCCAAGCAACACACGATTAGTTAAGAAACAACCTTTTAGACCAAGGAGACATCCATGTTCACTCAACTTGAAAAAATGCTCCAGATGCTGGATAGCCGTGCAGAAAAGCAAGCCCGTAAAAGTGCAGAGACGCATGGTCGAAGAGGATTTTTGTCGAAGGTCGGCGGTTTAATGGTAGCCAGTGCGTTGTTTCCGGTGTTGCCGTTTGATCGCTCAATGGGCAAGGCTTATGCCGCAGATGGTTCGTCCGTTTTTGATGAAACCTCTTGTGATTACTGGCGTTATTGCGCTTTAGACGGCACGTTATGCAATGATTCCGGTGGCACCAACACCTCATGCCCTCCCGGATCAGATGCCTCAAAAGTCGCCTGGGTAGGTACTTGCCGTAACCCCGATGATGAAAAGGATTATCTGGTTTCCTACAATGACTGTTGTGGTAAAGCAGCTCTGGTCGGCAGCACCTTCTGCTTTACCAGTCAGGACGAACGGCCTGGATATCGTATGGGTCTGCATAACGATATTAACTGGTGTATGGCCAATGAAAACAAAGGCTATTACTGCACTGTCGCCCTGCTGGTAGGAATTGTCGATGAATAAAACCCGCTACCGGCAGGCTCTGGTTTCGGTATTGGTTCTGTTAGCCAGTTCATCGACAGGGTGGGCAGCCGACATCAGCGGTGCAGACTTGTTCTCAAATACCTGTGCTGCATGTCATGGTGATGCCGGCGTCGGCATACCCGGCTTAGCACCACCATTACAAAACCCGGAGTTATGGCAACGGCTTGGCTCAAAAGGCAATGAATATATTGCTGGTGTCATGACCGCAGGATTAAGTGGCACCATTATAGTTGACGGTATTAAATACCAGGCCATGGTCATGCCACCTCAATCGATGATTGCCAGTGAGGATCTGGTCAAAATTGCTGAGTATGTGCTCACAACCTTAAACGGTAGCGAGGCAATACCGGATGTTGCTTTGATCGACAAATTAAAAGCCACACCGCTGTCCCACACCGAACTTCGTGCGATACGCAAGCAACCGTAATATGGCGGGCAAACACCTTCGACAGTTATTGGGCTTAATGGCATTAACAGGTGTATCTTTTATTTCACCAGTGTGTGCCGAACCGGCTCGTTACAGTGCCACTATCAGCTACATATTAAAATGTGCCGGTTGTCATGCAATGGATGGCACCGGCTCAGCATCAGGCGGAATCCCGCCGTTACAGTTAATCAATGCATTCACCTCTGACACCAAAGGCCGTACCTATCTTATGCATGTGCCCGGCGTGGTCAGCTCTGGTTTAAACTCAACCGAAATCGCAGAAGTGATGAATTATATCGTCGAGCTTTGGGGCGATAACACTATCGACTACACGCCTTTTACTGCGGCAGAAGTCAGCCAACTTCGCGCCAAAGATATTGCTGACGTGGTCAGCTACCGCCGGGAAATTGCTGAGCAATACAAACAAGAAGGCAAAGAAGTGGCCGACTATCCGTGGCCGTAACCGCTGATCAAAAACTGAAGTTGAGCCTCATATTTAAATCAATAATATCGACCAAATTGCCTAAGTTATAACCTAACCAAACTGCTAGAGCTCTCAAGCTTTGCCCAAATACTGAAATTTGTTTTTTCATCCTTCTCTAAATTAAGTTCAACGATTTCCCCCCACCGTTTCACTCCAAGAGTGAAACGACCGCTCCTTAGAATAACCGCTCCATATAATGATATGATGCATCAAATCAACAGCTAACCTCTAAAACCTGCCGCCATGTAACGTCGCTGGCCGCTCATCGCAATTTTCACTTGTTTACTGAGACCTAAAATGAAAAATAAACCTTTTATTTGTAATGATTTCATGGAAAATTTGCCGCGCTGGCGGCCGTCTCCGCCCTCCCTACGACAACTGCTTCTACTCAGCGTTACGTTGGGCTGGGCATACTCTGCAGCTGCAGAAAGCAAAGCGGAGGAAGCTTCTGAAAATGAGGAGACCTTGCCTACCGTAACCGTCAGAGGCTTGGCCGATGCAACTACCGAAGGAAGCGGCAGCTATGCATCACCGGTATTGACTATAGGCGGTAAAGCCGCTGTACCTGTGATGGAAATCCCTAACTCAGTGAGTGTAATCACACGCCAGCGAATTGAAGATCAAAATCTAGTCCGGGTAGAAGATGCATTAGCTCAGGTCACTGGTGTCACCGTTACTCCTTGGGATGGTGCTACTTTCCAGATTCGTTCACGTGGTTATTTTCTGGAACCTAGTTACGACGGCGTACCGGCTTTTGGTGGATTGAATGCTTCGCAGCAATATGATCTGGCGATGTTTGATCGGGTGGAAGTATTGAGGGGTCCGGCCGGTTTATTTCAAGGTTCAGGACAACCGGGAGGTACGGTTAACTTTGTTCGTAAGCGTGCGCCTAGTAAAACACAGGGCTCTGTGGCGTTGACACATGGTTCTTGGTCGAATAATCGAGCTGAGGTCGACGCGGGAACACCATTGAATGACGACGGCAGCCTGCGGGGAAGATTTGTTGCCACCATCCAGGATCGTGAGTTCTATTATGATGATGCAACTAGCCGTAAAGACTTTGTATACGGCACATTGGACTACGATTTTAGCCCGTCTACAACTTTCTCATTTCATGTAGCTTCTCAGGATGACAAAACCAGTCCATTCTCAGGGCTTCCAACCTATACCGACGGCAGTCTTATCGATACATCTCGCTCCACTAATCCCATGCCATCTTGGGCGACCTATGAGACACGTAATACCACTATCGGATTCGAAGGGGCACATCATCTTGAAAATGGCTGGATGATTAAAGCTATCGTTGGACATGCTGAACGAAAGTGGCACTTAAATGATACCTTTCCGACCACAGGTGTTGATCCACAGACAGGAATGATTGGCAGCTACATGCGACGCGGTTGGGACGACGAGTCCACACGTAAATCGCTTGATATCTACGGTACAGGTCCGTTTTCATTACTTGGCAGGCAGCACGAAGCGACATTGGGTTCCAACTACGAGCGTTATAGCGGTGAAACGTTATACGGCGCTAACTCCAGCATTATTGGAGTTCCGTTCGACCGTTCAGATTTAGTACCCAAAAACAGCGTTAAACCCTACGTAAGGGGGTCCGGCTATGAAACACGGCAGAATGGTATATATGGTCAGCTCAGATTATCTGTAACGGATCCACTGACAGTAGTGCTGGGAGGCCGTTTAAGCAATTTCACTACACGTAGCCGTAATGTTGCGCCCTCACCTGTTATCACTCCTTGGGATGTCAGAACCCGCGAACGTGATACGTTCACGCCTTATGCCGGTGTGGTCTATCGCATCAACCAGCAACTGGCGGTGTATACCAGTTACTCCGATATCTTTATGCCGCAGTCGCAAATGGATATCAGCGGAAAAACCCTTGATCCACGTGAAGGTAAACAGATTGAAGTTGGTGTCAAAGCCGAAGCCAATGAAGGTAAGCTGCAGTTTGGCGCATCGGTGTTCCGTACCCGTGATGTCAACCGTGCGTTTAACGATCTCGCCAACCCGGGTTTCTTCCTTTCTGCTGGAGAAGTCGAAGTAAAAGGTGCCGAGTTTGAAGTCAGCGGCAGCCCAACCGCAAACCTGCAACTGATGGCAGGTTATGCCTATCTGACGAGCAGCTACGAGGTTGACCGGCTCAGGGAAGGTGAACGTTTCTCATTGTTTGAACCTCGACACTCGCTCAAGCTCTATGGCACCTATCGATTTGCTGGAACCCCATGGCGCACCAGCGGCGGCATGACGGCCAACTCAGCAATCATTGGATCTGGTGAAAAAGGATTAAGGGAAGGAAGCGGCTACGCTGTATTTAACGCACAACTGGGATACGACATCACCCAAAATACCAGTGTTACGCTTGCTGTGAACAACCTGACAGATCGCAAATATTACGAGCGTATTGGCGGGCTGAACAGCTACAACATTTACGGTGAACCGCGTAGTGTTTCACTTAGTCTGCGAGCCGGGTTTTAACCGATATAGCTTTGCGAACTCACCCCGCGAACATTCACTTGTTCGCGGGGATGATGTCACGTGAATTTCATTGGTTTATTCGTGAAGGGCTCAAACTTGAGCTCTTCCATTCATCAACCTTATGTCTTAGTTATACCCCAACAACGCAACCACTTCTTTCACGGCATTCATGGAATGTTCGAGTTTGGCTTTTTCATCAAAATCTAAATTAAGTTCAATAATTTTTTCCACCCCTTTGCATCCCAAAATAGCGGGCAGGCCAATAAATAAATCCGTGTAGCCGTATTCGCCCTGGGTATAAACCACACTTGGAATAAGCCGTTTTTGATCTTTCAATATCGATTCAATGGTTTGAGCGGTGGCCGCTGCTGCAGCGTAATAACTGCTATAGCCAAGCAAATTCACGATCTCTCCACCACCATGCGCGGTGCGATAAATGATTTCTTCCAGACGTTTCTCACTGATCAAATCCAAAATAGGAATACCGGAAATAGTGGTATGCGTGGGTAAAGGCACCATTGCATCGCCATGGCCACCAATGACCAGACCATTTACATCTTTAACACTGACACCCAGCTCCATCGCGATAAACGCTTTATAACGGGTGGTATCCAATGCCCCCGCCTGACCGATAATGCGTTCATCAGGGAAGCCAGTAATTTGTTTCACCACATGACACATAGCTTCAATCGGGTTGGTCACAACAATCACAATGCTGTTGGGGGCATAGCGTTTGATGTTCTCAGCCGCCTGTTCCATTACTACCTGATTGATTTTGATTAACTCGTCTCGACCCGGATATTTACCGGTTTCAGGGTCTTTACGCCGTGGCACACCAGCAGAAACCACTACAATATTGGCATCAGCAATGATTTCAGGGTGATTGCTGCCGGTAATCTTCGCATCAAAACCAGCCGCCGGGCCGGACTGCATCAGATCCAGTGCTTTACCTTCAGCGATCTGCTGATAAATATCGAATAAGGCGATATCGCCTAATTCTTTTTGAGCTAACCAGTGGGCCGTGGTGGCACCGACATTTCCAGCACCGTAGAGAGCAATTTTGTTTTGCACATTGTTTCCTTACTTTGTCGGGCTATTTATGAATTGAATACCAATTTCATATTAGAAATAATAACTTACCAGTTAAGTTATAAATATAAAATCGAGATGCTTGAAACCTTGCACCTCTGCAGGCTCCAAATTAATCAGAAAGCTTTTTTGTTTTGCTCTCGGCGTAGCCATTCTGAGGCCACATCGCCCATTGTTTTGGCGTTTCCGTCTTTTATCCAAGCCATAAATTCCCGATTAAACTTAAAGCCTGGCCCACAGATTTCCTCTAAAAATCGACGGACATTTTGAGTATTTCGATAGGTACTTGTTACTGGGGTTTCTTGGGTAATTCTATCGCCGTGCCAGTCAAAATTATTCTTCACAGACAGTTCCTCACTTATATAAAACATAACGCCGCATTCACCGGCTCATTCGGGCCTATGTTTTGTTAGAGTGCCGTTTTTGTGACAACTTGCCTTTGCCATCTCTACTAATCGCCCCATATGCCGCTAATCCGAGCAGACGACGAAACTTCGGACATTCCATATGGCTTGGTGCAGAACACACGGCAGCATGCCGAAGACCATCACGCATCGCTGTTAGCTTTTGGATGGTGCTCTCAAGTTCTTTGGCTTTATCCACCAGTAACTCTCTATCAATATTCGGGTTGCCTTTCGTCCCTAACATCCGGGCAATTTCATCCAGCGAAAACCCTGCAGCACGCCCCAATGCAATCAACGCCAATCGCTCTATGATATTGGCACTAAAAACCCGGCGTAACCCTTGCCGGCCTATAGAGCTTACCAACCCTTTCTCCTCATAAAAGCGCAGCGTCGAGGCTGGAACACCAGAGCGTTTGGCTACTTCAGCGATATCCATAATTACCCCTTGACCTCAAGTCGACTTGAAGTTGTAAGCTATCACCAGCTCGGAACCAAGACAAGCAGAGGAGTGAAGTATGAGCAATCTCTTATTTATAGTATGGATAGGTATTGGAGCGACTGCCGTGATGGATTTGTGGAGCATCGTGCGTAAGTCACTGCTCGGCATCCCCTCTCCCAACTATGGAATGGTAGGACGCTGGATAGCTCACATGGCACATGGACAATTTCGTCATGACGCTATTGCGGCATCTCCCCCCATACGCGGAGAACAACTTATAGGATGGATCATCCACTACCTGACAGGCATCGCATTCGCTGCTTTATTAATCGCTATCGGTGGAGAGCCATGGATTCAAAGCCCAACGATTGGACCCGCACTCGTCGTTGGCGTAGGCACTGTTGCTGCCCCCTTTCTGCTGATGCAGCCGGGTATGGGAGCCGGTATTGCTGCGTCCCGAACACAAAACCCAAATTCTGCCCGGCTGCAGAGTCTTATAACCCATATAGTTTTTGGGCTCGGCCTATATGCATCCGGCTGGGCAGTGAAGTTTATTTGCTCAATATGGCAATAACTTTTCCAACAGCCGCGATACTGTTGTTAGTAGAGGTTACTCGGGACGTTCTGCAAATTGCGGTAAATCATCATGAATCTCATCCCATGCGGCTTTACTAGCAACAAAGATATGACAAAGCTTTTCTATTGCTATGTCATCATCCAAAGTCCCCACTCGAAGCCTAAAAACTTCCGGCATTGATATACGCATACTGTAGATTGGCGAACCACAGGTTCCACAAAAGAAGCGCCTGGCGTCTTCTGACGAGGCGTAACTCTTTAAATGATGCTCTCCTGTCAATAACTTGAAATCAGACGACTTAAATGGAGCATTTAGTGCAAAAGCAGAACCATTCGACTTTCGGCATTTGCTGCAATGGCAAAACATCGCAGGGCTAAGTTCGCCATCAATTTCATAGCGGATACCACCGCACAGACAACTTCCCTTCAAACTCATGAACAGTTTCTCTTCTTAATAGCCAATGTGTTGTCCCAACCGCGTGATGGTGACAAACAGCAACATATTAGGATCTTGATAATTATTAGTCATACGGAATTGGAAGCCCGTGTTGCTTCAAAAATGACAACTTATCCCAATACCCTCTTTGAAATACAATTTTTCCATGTTGGACATGAAAGAATCCACAGCCACGCAAACCAAGAGGATCTTTCCATTTTAGGGCTTGTTTATTTTTCATAGCCGCCTCTGTTGTGACTGAAAATCAACCAATCAAGGCGCGAGGAGTGTAGTTTAGTCGTTCTAAATAAACGACGAGCAACACGGAGTGGTGCATTTTCAGTCACAACCCGCAGGGCTGGGACTATTTTTCCGCCCTACGGCGTTGGAAATGACTTATGTAGAACAACTACATCGCATCATTTCCGCCTTGTTGGACGAAAAAATAGTTTCCAGCAGTGGTGGCTCTGAAAGATAAACAGGCCCTAATATCGCCCACTCACCATCTTGAAAAATATTTTCTACGATGCAGACCATTTCGGCTACTGCAAACTCCTGCCTGAACATAGCATGTATTGCATCTTTGCCAGAGACCACGGGGTTGGCAACTTGGTGGTTGATTGCATCATCCGAGTAATAGCTTGAAATGAGATCGGCATCTGCCTTGCTAAAGGCTTCGACCCATGCTTCTACAACTTTTTTTGGTTCCATAACTCGTTCCTTGTGAGACCTGGCACAGTGTTCACCAGCTCGTCCGCTGCAACCGATTTTAGCCAGATTTACACTCGTACATAGCGTAAATGTGTGGCGGCTGGACTATCAAGAACCTTATCAATGCGAAACTGCGATCCAGACTCAGGCAGGTTTTCGAACAGACGCCGCCCACCGCCGAACAATAAAGGCGTCAAGGCAATTTCCAACTCGTCAACGACTCCCATAGCCAAGTATTGCTGAATTACGTCCGCACCACCCGAGATACGAATATCGCGATTGCCTGCAGACTCTCTAGCCTGCTCAAGGGCACTCTCCGGTCCGTCGTTGACGAAGTAGAATGTCGTCCCGCCTGGTCGGATCCAAGGTTCACGCGTCTCATGGGTAAGAACATATACAGGAGTATGAAACGGAGCCTCTTCGGGCCATGAAACCTCGCCTTGCTCAAACATGCGCTTACCCATGATATTGGCACCGCTACGCTCCATGGTGTAACGAAACATATCATTGACCGGACCGGTCTCACCGCGAGGTCCGAACTTGAGATTCTCGCGAAAGTACTGCAGTTCAAGAACCCAGCTCATCATCGCCCCCCACTTTGCGCCCCAGTCCTTGAACTCGGGTCTCCCCCAATTCTCCAAAGTCATACCTTCCGGGGCCATGTAACCATCAAGACTAAGTCCGATGTTTACGAATACTTTGCTCATTATCTTTCCCCGCATTTTTAAACTGTGTGTTTCTAGTCGAAAATCGCGGAGGATAATCGACAAGTTTTATCGAAGTTTCCACTATGTATCTGAGGGGCTTAAACGCGGAAGCAAGCAGCTTCAGTTTGAATTAATGGTTGTAAAATTAGTAAATCAAGTTGGCTGACCCCTTGATTACCCCTTGATTACCCCTTGATTACCTCCAAGATGCGCTCGTTATTCAAAGAATGTTGCCTTAATCGGCTCTTCAATCTTTTCGATTAGCCTCTGTGCTAACTCATCAAGTACATCAAGATCGAACTCATGCGGATCATAGATTGTTTTCAGGCTTTCGAAATATTCAAACTCTTTCTTTGGATAAAGCGCGTTTGCCTTTTCGACCGATTCTCGTTCTTTGAGTGTGATTTGAAAATACTCAGACAAGCCGTTTTTTTCTGCGGCGATTAATGCCTCAACCAAATCATGATTCAATTTTTTTCGATCTTTCTTCTTGTATCCCGCAGTGAAAAGATAAGCCTTCAACGCCAATTCGATGGAATGGCAAATCAAATAATACCGAACCGGTGAAAACCGATTATTAGGTGCTTTAAACGCCCGAGCTGCAGCAAGGAAATCCTCAGCGTAACGCCTTAACCAATGCCCCTCAACATGAGCAACGATGTTTGCAGGCTGCAACACTATTTCTTTGTTATTTGAACTCATAGGAGCAACCTTTCATCAACTAACGCCGCCAGCACAGGAAGCCGAAACATAGGGTAGGCCATCCAACCCGCGCTTTTCGAGGTGATTGTGCTTGATCTTATTAGCTATGCTAAGACTCATTTCAACGTTTTTCTCTGATTAAAAATTTGGAGGCAGAGTAATAATTCATTATTTAAGGATTTAGTGAGTTTTTACTCTTACCCCAATATCAATTTCTGGGTGGCAGCTAGTTTTACACTGGCTCCAAATATCGCAAATAACCTTAAATTCTCTCGATCATAGACTCTATGATGTCTTCTTCTAACTGGCCGTCAATGAAGTTCCATCGCGTGAAGATACTCCAAAGAGTTCTAGAAAAATGCTTGTAATCATCTGAATTGGCCTCCGCGGCTTTGATGGTATGAATGACCTGGCTCAAGTTGATGAGAAAATCTTCAACGGCCAAATCATCTATATCTACGGAGGAGCGGGCGAAATCAATCTCTCGGCTAAGAAAGTCCAGCTCTCTCACGATTTCATCAAAAATGTAGTCTTGGTCATCAATACTAGTTATAACAAGGCCCCACCGTGATTGGTCATTGTCACCCCTAATGGAAAAGTATCTTCTGAACTCCTGATGATCGAGCAAGTTATTGCGGTCTTGGTAATCTTGGGATTTAGAAGATATTAAGAACAAATCAACGCATCGTCTTTTAAAGGAGCGGTATTGCTTTCGAAGTCCCCTGCGGATTCTGTGCCTTCTTCTAGTTTCTGGAGCAATAACGGTTGCCGCAAAAAAGATTGAGCTTACAAATAGGGCCAAGCAGGTTGCATAAAGCATAGACGAGGCAGGCTGATCATCCTTAAATGCCAACATTCCGAGAAAGGAGCCTACTACCGTCACGAATAACCCAATGCTGGTGCTATTTATCTGCATATTCATCTGTCCATGTTAAGTCATCAAAGCACTGCTATTAACCTAATCATTTTTCAAATCCCGGTAAAAATTTTCATGCGAATTAAGTGCAATTAATTCCAAAACTATAGCTTTATCTTGGTAACTGTTTCCCAATAAGTTTGGGGTCAGGAATAAGTTTGGGGTCAGAGTAATAATTCATTAGAATTTTTAAGCAGGTTGGGCTCTATAGAGACTTCCCAGTTCGGCGCGGATAAGTATTCAGCGTTGAATACAAATAGTTGCGTGCTCGCAATTGGGCTCAATGATTTTTCTAATTCATTGCAAATAACGGCATCGTAGCCCATTTTTTTAGCAGGGCTAATTACTGTTTCAATCCATTCTCGGGTGAAGTTATGGGTATAAATCACTGCTTCTGATACGGCTTTATTATTTATGGAGTGCCTTATGATGTCTTGCTGTGCAAACAATTTTGGATGGTCATTTCTGCTGCTAAAAATAAATCGTAAAATGCTTCCTTCTACACAAGCATTATGCCAATTAGTATAGGAGGCCAGCCCATAATATTTAGAACCTAGGCGGGTTGATCTTATTTTGTTGTAAAGCAGCAATGAATCCGGTGATTTTATTCGGAGGTCTAGAGTTTTAGCAGCGGGTGACAACATTGCTGTGCATATTTTTCCATGCGGCCCTTTATGTAGTTCGGCGTATCCAAGGTTGCTGCTAAGTGAGATAAATGAATGCGGGATCAATGCTTTTGAATGTGGTTCAAGTGGAGGGTTTCCCCATGTATTGAAATGATGCATGGTTCCATGAAACCATGGGCCTGTTATTTTTAATAAGGATGTAGAGGTCATAAGCTGAATTCTAACGTTTGTAGCAGGGTCAGGAGCGTCCCTTGCCTACACTTGTTAGCAATATGCAGGGCTCATGCGGGATCTGGTGTTAGAGACGTACAAAGAACCCATCCTCGAACTCCTTCGGAAGTCTCTATGTAGCAAGACCAGTAATCTTTACCGTACCTATCCCGCAACACCGATACCTGAATGCCTGACTCCAGAACGACGATTGGAGTTGGGGAAGGCTTATTAAGCGCATGCTGATATGCAGCTTCTGACTCCATCTCGAAAACCCCAATACGCACGTTAGTAGTGGCTTGCCATTCCCCACTAACCTGAAGTAGATAGACAACGGCTACCAAGCCCATCGCTAAGATGCCTACGACAATGACTATGGTTTTGCGCATATATGCAGCCAGCCCTAACGCCTCGGCACAGCGGCAGCCGTAACGGAGCGGTTTTGTGTTACTGTTTGAGCGTCAGCGAGTAACACAAAACCGCGTTGTGTATGCTGTCCGACTGATGCCGTTTGTTACATGCTGACCCATTTCCCTGCCTCCGCGGACTTTACGAGTTGTCTTACCGGTAGCGGAGCGATAGTTTGAGGTTTATAGCCTTTGATTCGCCGGTACAAATAGTAAGGCCAAAGAACCAGAAAGCCAACCGAAAACCCCTCTGGACCAAAGTAGGTTTCAGAGATTGGACTAAGGTCCACGCCAAATCGTGCCGAGAATTTCTCTAGCAGCTCAAACCCATCATCGCCGTCAACACCTAGATCATCGTTGATCAATGTGTCAGATGAGATATTCTCCGACTTTACGCCCGTAAATTCGGATAAAAATGCAATAACTTCAGATTCCATAAGGCATGTAACAGTATGTTAATGAGGTCTGCGACCTCATAATAATTATTAATGTGAATGAATCATAATTATTTTTCAATTTCATCTGCCTTTGTTAACTGATTGAAATCAAATATCTTATTTTTAGCCAACTATAATCGAAATAATTAATCGTGAATCATTCACGATTAATTTAGGACTCATCGAGTTTAAAGATTCAAAGTACTGCTATTAAACTAGTTATTTTTCAAATCCCGGTAAAAATTCTCATGCGAATTAAGTGCAATTAATTCTAAAACTATCGCTTTCTCCTGGTAGCTGTATCCCAATAACATTAATTGCTTTGCCATCTTAAATTTATATACCCGAAGAAAAGCCAAATCACCTTTTTTCTGTTCGCCTAATTTCGGATCTTTCATTAATTCCTTAACTGCTTTATCTAAATCCTTTTTTTGATTTGCATGCAGTTTTTTGACTGCTTTTTTAAAAGACGGTGTTTGTAAGACTTGTATGATCTTAGCCAAAATCATAAGCCTCAAGCTTTCCGGCCTCTTTTTCGGCTTTGGCAATGATGGCTTGTTTTACAAATTCATACGGCAATTCTGGGTTGTCCTCCATCATTTCACCGATTTTTGCCCAATGCTCAATCTGTTTCGGCGTTGAGCGATTAAAGGCTTTGGCCATGATGCTTGCTTTCTCAACGAACTCTTGATCTAGTCTGACACTTGATGTTGCCATGAGATATCTCCTCTTGATTCAGTTTGATGCAATTGTAGCAAGTTGCCACAAAAAGTCACAGTTCACAAAACAGGTGATCTGAGATTGTTTTTAACTTGTCCGGTTATTACATTTAAGTTTCTTTAAAATCCAAAATCGCAGGGAGCGAATCATGGCAATCAAGGACTGGCCGGCAGATGAACGGCCGCGTGAAAAACTGCTTCAATCAGGGGCTGCAGCTTTATCAGATGCCGAGTTACTGGCTATCTTTCTTCGAACGGGTGTGACTGGGATTTCGGCTGTGGATTTAGCTCGAAAACTGCTTGCTGACTTTGGTGGTTTACGGGCTTTGCTGGAGGCTGACCATCATACGTTTTGTCAGCAACATGGTTTGGGTACGGCGAAGTTTGTGCAGTTGCAGGCGGTTTTGGAGATGAGTCGACGTCATTTGGAATCGACGTTAACGCGAGGTAATGCGTTTACCGATGCTGCAACCACCCGGCTGTATTTGCAACGACAGTTACGCCATTTTCCGCATGAGGTATTTGCCTGTCTGTTTCTCGATACCCGGCATCGGTTGATAAGCTTTGAGCCGTTATTTCGGGGCACGATTGATGGGGCCAGTGTATATCCGCGTGAGGTAGTGAAGCAGGCGTTGAAACATAATGCGGCTGCAGTGATATTTGCTCATAACCATCCTTCCGGTGTGGCGGAGCCGAGTCAGTCGGATATCCAGATCACTAAGCGCTTACGCAGTGCATTGGAATTAGTCGATATTCGGGTGCTGGATCATATTATTGTCGGTGATGCTGAAACTACTTCATTAGCTGAATTAGGGCATTGTTAAGTAAAAATTAGGGTTTTTGCCGCACTATTAGTGCATATCACCTATTTTTGCTGGCGAGCAGAACGGTATTCTTTGGGGTTGTAAAACTTACTCTCCCATCTATCTATATTAAGTGTGAACCGATGATGACGATAACTAAAACACTCAAACCGATCAGCATTGCTCTGGCCGTAATTTATGCCAATGGGGCTTCTGCCCAATCTCCCAACCTGCTGGATGATGCCAGTCTTAGCTTAGGGAGTATGGTGGTGTCATCGGACCATAACGGACCACTCACTTCTCGTAATCTGTCGACTTCCGTTGATGTCTTAAGCAAAGATCGTATTGAAAATCAAAATGTGAACCACACTTGGCAACTGTTTGAACAAATGCCCGGTGTGATGCTGACGCAATTTGGCATGGGTAATGAGTCGGGAAAAATCTCTTTTCGTGGATTCAATGGTGAAGGCGAAATCAATGCGGTCAAATTGCTGATTGATGGAGTGCCGAGTAACCAGAATTCAGGCAACATGCCTTATCTGGAATTGCTCACACCACTCGAAATTGAAAGTATTGAAGTCGTTCGCGGTACTAATGACCCACGTTATGGATTGCACAACATTGCTGGGAACGCCGACATACGGACCCAGCAAGGTGGCAACTATAATAAAGGGCGAGTCAGCTACGGCAGCTTTGACACACGTCATGTTCAGTTTGTAAGTGGTATCGAAAACAATGGTTTTTCCCAAAATTATGCCATCAGTTATCTAAATTCAAATCGTTACCGTGATCATAGTGATATCGAAAAAAGCACCTTTTCGGGTAAATGGTTTTATACCCCAGAAAGTGGTCGTGCCCAGATTGGCTTTATCGCCCGGCATGGCAGAGCTGATGCTGAAGAAGCGGGCTATTTAACCCGTGCAGAATCTCGGGATGATCCGAAACAGTCCCGTCCGCACAATGCTCCGGACGGTGGGGATCGCTCGATGAATCAATTCAGTGCACATCTGGATGTTGATTTACGCGATGATTTGTTTTGGAATACCAAGGCTTATCTCAATCAGCTTGATGAATATCGCTATGTGACCTTTGCCGCAGGTGGTAATCATAATGAACGCATCACTCAGGAAGATCATAAAGGCGCGCTAAGCACTCTTACTTGGCGACCTGATGTTGACTGGGCACATGAATTTGCCTTGATGGGTGGACTTAGCGCCGAGTTTCAGGACAACGAAAGCCGCCGTTATATTGTGGATGATTTTAGAAATCGCACATCCCAGACTCGCAATCAAAAGTTTGACTTTGATATCTATGGCGGCTTTGTCCAAGCCATTTATAAACCGACAGAAAAGTTAAAACTGGTACCGGCTTTCAGAGTAGATACGGTTCGCGGCAGCCTTAATGATGCTGGAGTACGTCGGGAAATAAACGATTATGGCAATATCAGTCAGCCAAAATTCAGTGCGGTGTATTCGCTGACGGACCGTTATGCGGTTTACGGTAATTGGGGGAAAACGTTTCAAGTCGCCTCGGGTGCCGCCAGCTACCGGAAAAACATCTTCTCCGATGATTTGGATGCGTCTATTAATGAAGGCTGGGAAATAGGGCTGAAGTTTACCCCCACCGACTGGTTAAACGGTCGCGTTGCTGTTTGGCAGCAGGTTGCCTCAGGGGAGTTCAAAACGAAACTGGGTGACTCCAATAATGACAGTGAGAATATTGGTAAAACCGAACGTCGCGGCGTTGATGTTCAGTTTAATGCACAGGCTACGGAAAAATTAGGTTTATGGTTTGCCGCTGCGTTTCAGGATTCAGAAATACTTAAGGCGGGCTCAGATAAACCAGGTTCCAAAGGCAATGAAATTGATCATGTGCCAAGTTACTTAATAGATGCGGGTATCGATTATCAAGCGAATTCAAAACTGAAACTTTCCAGCTGGGTTAGTGCACAAGATGATTACTACCTGACAGTAGACAATGACACACGAAAATTTGGGCAATACGTTTTGGTTAATGCGTCGGCGAGTTATGCCGTTAGCTCCAAAGTAAAACTGGCATTGGAACTAAAAAATGTATTTGATCGTTATTATGAATACGTTTGGCTAAATACTGAAAGCATGCACTCACCCGGTGATGGACGTGCTGTGTATGGCTCGATTCAGGTAGACTTCTAAAACTTTTTACACACGCGCTGCCAAATTCTGGCGGCGCGTTATCCAAAATCGGACAGCTTTACATGAAAAACGCCCGCCGAATCTGGCTGAGCATTCATTTATATCTCGGTTTGAGTATCGGTGCCTTACTGTTATTGCTGGGGTTGACCGGCAGTATTCTGGTGTTTTATCTGGAAATCGATCAGATCATTAATCCGCAGATTGAGCCGACAACTGTTCCGTACGAACTTCCTGCCCAGCAAGCTATTCTTGATGCCCTGCAACAGGCTCATCCAACCCGTGATGGTCCTTGGCGTATTGAACAACCGATGCATGATAACTGGCCAATTATGGCGCGTTATTACACGCCGGTTGAATCAACCGGGAAACACTTTGCACCATTAATGTTGACCGTTGATCCCACAACGCTGGAAGTCACCAGCTCACGGTTGTGGGGTGATTATGCAATGACCTGGATTTACGATCTGCATTACAGTCTGCTGCTGGAAAAACCCGGCAAAATCGCCATTGGCATCATCGGGCTGATTTCATTGATCTCGTTTATTTCCGGGATTTGGTTATGGTGGCCCGGCTGGGCTGGGTTGAAACACGCTTTAAAACCTCAGCTTCGCTCGGGTAAAGCACGACTGAATTATGATTTGCATGTGCTCACCGGCAGTTATGGTTTGGTGTTTTTGCTGATTTTAAGTCTGACCGGTGCGGCATTGGCCTTGCCTGATGAAACGGCCATGCTGGTGAAACCCTTTTCGGAGTTAACCAGTGCACCAAAGATTGCATTAACTGCCACCGAAAATGCTTCAGCGATTACTGCCGATCAAGCTGTGGCAATTGCAAAAAAACAATTTCCCCAAGCCGAATTACGTTGGGTTGAAACTCCGGGATTAGCTAAGCAGAAAGCTTGGCGAATTGCGTTATATCAGGATGGCGAACCAAGTCGGCGTTTTCCCCGTACTCAGGTGTGGGTTGATCCATTAACTGGGGACATTCTGGCTTTTCGTGATACCAAACAAGATACGGGTGGCGATGTATTAATGCACTGGTTGCATCCGCTGCATAACGGCGAAGTGTTTGGCATGACCGGGCGGATTCTGGTGTTTATCGCCGGCTTTTTACCATTGCTTTTATTTGTGACCGGTTTGATCCGTTGGTTACAAAAACGTCGGGCAAGGCGACGGGTGAGCAGCCGCCACCCGGCTTAACAATTTTTTAATCCGCGTCGAAAGGCTTTTCTGAATACACCTTGTTGCCGGTGATCATGCCTGAAGTAAGCCCGCTGCCCTCTATCTTCTCGGCTCTGACAACCGCCGCAATATGCACCACCACCGAGATTATCAACAGATAAAAAATGTAAGTGTGCCAACTGCGATAAGGGGTTCGGAACTCACGCATTTCCTGATAGGCCTCTGGGTTGATACCGGTTTCCCGATCGCCGGGCACAATTAATGCCATTGAAGCTTCATCCTGTGCCACCCAGGCTTTTATATGCGAGCCAAATGGCGGCATATATAAATCCGTGCTGCCTAATACCAGGCCGGTGACACTTTGTGCAGTCATCAGGAATAACATCACCATGACGCTCCAGCGCCCTAGCGGATTATGCCCAAGAAAGTTGAGTTTACGTTTGGTTTTACGCGCTTCACGATAAGCAGCGTATTGCGCTTTATACACTTTGCCGAACGGTAAAACTGCCTTCCACCTGGCAAAACGATTGCCACAAAAACCCCAGATAATACGAACGACAATATTCAAGAAAAACACATAACCAATCCAGATATGGATGGCTTTTAACAACACTTTCGACTCGGCTGAAATGCCTAAATCACGGCTGAACATCATTACCAGCCCCAGGGCAACCATCGGGATGAAGGTCAACACCGCGACCCAATGGAAGATCCTGACCGGTCTATCCCATACTCGATAAGATTTTAAGTTTTGTTGTGTCATGCTGTATTCCTTGAAATCAATCAGTGGCGTTTAGACTAACCCAAGATTCTTACTAAAAACTTAAGGTCTGTTAAACGCACCATGCAGCGTCATATTTATTCAGTAACCCGGCAGTAATCACCTTTCCACTGATGCAGAAACGGCGTAATTTTTTCATGTAATTCCAAATGCTGTAGCCACCAGTTTCTCAGACAAATCAGTAATATTGTCGGATCTTTCTCGGACATACCCTTTAAATAGCATTCATCAAAGTCTTTTAAGGTTTTAGCCGACTCTGCTTTGTATTGCTTCATTAATGGGCATTCGAGAGCTTCTAAAATTCCCTGCTCCGTCATGAAATGAAAATTCAAATAATTTTTCAATATCTGTGCCGTTGGCTTTAACTGATGCAGTGTAAAACCTTGTTGTATGAAGTAATGCAGGGAATTGATAATCGCGACAGCACCTCGATGCTGTTCATCAATGATAGGTTCGTTTTGCAGAAACTTGTCCTGCCAGACGATATATAAAGGTTTTTGGGCTTTTTCAATCATACGGCTATCGGGGCTTTGATATGCGCCTGTGCCACGTAATCAACGATTTCAAAATCATCAAATCGATAATCAAAAATGGAATCGGGCTTACGATGAATTTTCAGTTTAGGTAATGGGCCTGGCGTGCGTTGCAACTGAGTTTCAACCTGCTCGAAATGATTGCTATAAATATGTGCATCACCAATGCTGAGCACGATTTCACCAACATCCAGATCACATTGCTGGGCCAGCATATGTGTCAAAAATGCCAGTGAGGCCGTGTTGTATGGATTACCCAGAAACAGATCATTTGAGCGGATATACAAAGACGCGCTGAGCTTACCGTTGGCAACATAAAACTGATACAACACATGACACGGTGGCAGAGCCATTTTGCCAGCGGCTGCATTTTCCCAGGGTTTTTGTTTTTCGTCTGGTAGCAAAGCGACATTCCAGCCGTTGATAATATGGCGGCGGCTATCGGGATTGTTTTTCAGCCCTTCGACTAAGGCTGAAATCTGATCATATTTTTTCCCATCCGCACCTTGCCAGTTACGCCATTGAGCACCGTAAACCGGGCCGAGTTCGCCATCAGGTGTTGCCCATTCATCCCAAATCGATACACCATTTTCTTTCAGGTAACAGATATTGGTTTCGCCACTGAGAAACCATAGAAGTTCGTGCAGAATGCTGCGAATATGCAGTTTTTTGGTAGTCAGTAACGGAAAGCCTTCAGCCAAGTCATAACGAACTTGTCGACCAAATACCGAGCGGGCACCGGTACCGGTGCGGTCGCCTTTATCTACACCGTTTTCCATCACATCACGAAGTAAATCGAGATACTGTTTCATGCTTGTTTTCTCATTTGTTGCAGTGCCGCTACTGTAAACCAAAAGTGCTTTGGACGCACGGGCCAAGGGTCTGGTCTTTCATAGCCCCTTTAGATTATTTAGCTTCGTCAGAGAGGCCGTATTTCTGCATGCGATATAGCAATGTATCGCGGGTAATACCTAATAATCTGGCGGCTTTAGAGCGATTTCCGGCTGCCATTTCCAACGCCTGTTCGATCAAATCCAGCTCCAGTTGCGCCAGATCAATACCTTCTGGTGGGATGCTAAATTGCTGCGGAGCGGAAAGTGATTTCTGCTGCATTTCAGAGGGTAAATCTTTTAACTGCACCATAATGCCCGGCTGTAATAAGCTGAGTCGCTGACAGAAATTGGATAATTCACGGACATTGCCGGGCCAGCTGTATCGTTGCAATTGTTGCACGGCTTCCTTGGCAAAACGTAATGGCGCATTATTGCCAGCAAATTGTTTGGCGAAATAATTCAACAACAACGGAATATCTTCACTGCGTTGTTTTAACACCGGTAATTCAATCGGCACCACTTGCAGGCGATAATATAAGTCAGCACGAAACCGCCCGGCTTTGACTTCGGCAGGTAAATCAACACTGGAAGCCGCCAGAATTCGTGCATCAATAAGATGTAATTTATGGCTACCCGCTAGCTGACATTCTCCAGCTTCGAGAAAGCGCAGTACTTTGGCCTGCACACTTAATGGCAAAGCATCCACTTCATCAAGAAATACCGAACTGCCCTGCGCGGCCAGTAGTCGTCCCGGTTCAATCACTTCACCGTCAGCATTGGCACGACCAAATAAATCCACTTCGGTATCTTGCGCCGGTAATGCAGCACAGTTAATCGTCACCATCGGTTTATCGGCACGGCGACTTAATTGATGCAGACGTTGGGCAACCAGTTCTTTACCGGTACCAGTTTCTCCACAAATCAATACGCTGGCATCACTCAAAGCAATCATTGGTAACACACGTTGCAAATGTGTGATTTGGGGTGAATGACCAATCATTTCCATCGTCATGTTGGCGCGCTCAACTTAATGTTGGTGGGAATGATCATGGCCAGATTCCATCTCAGTTGAAGGAGTTGCCTCCCCTTGTTCATGATCATGATGCCCGCCATGTGGCCATAACAATAGCAACAAAGCCATCACGATGATCAATAATCCAGCAAGTTTGCGAAACAGTTGATTACGCGCTAATGAAGCCAACATTCCGGCAAACATTCCAGCCCCCATTACTGCCGGTAAAGTGCCTAAGCCAAATGCCAGCATCACTGAAGCAGCATATAAAGGATCACCCGTCGTTGCTGCTACGGCAAGCCCGGCATATACCAAACCACACGGTAACCAGCCCCATACTGCACCTAATAAAAAGGCTTGTTTTAAGGTACGAACAGGAAGCAGTTTTTGACCAATGGGTTGTAGCTTACGCCAGATCGGCGCACCAATTTTTTCGGCATGAGCAAACTTGGGAAACCATCCGGCCAGATACAAGCCCATGCCGATCATCACTAAAACTGAAAGATAACGTAATACTGAAAGGCCATTGATCTGAGCTAATGGAGAAGCAAGAAAGCCTACGATACTACCGGCAATGGCATAGCTGAGAATTCGGCCAACATTATAGTTAAAGACAAACGGAAACATTTTACGAGGTTGTTGGCGGATCTCGACGGGCAGGGTCAACGTCAACGCACCAATGACCGATCCACACATAGCAATGCAATGCGCCGAGCTGAATAAACCTAGCAAGAAAGCCGTGACCAACGATGTCGTGAGTGCATCCATTTATTAAGCCTGAATTTCAACTAGCGCACAGATTATCACTTTAACCCTTTAATTATTGTGTGATTTGCCCTACTAGCGCTGCAAAAAACACATTTTCCTTTATTAGTAATTACTAAAATAGTCTTGAAGGTAGAGAGTATGATGTTAAAAACAGATTGAATAGTACAGAACCATGTCAATTAACACAGCAGTTTACACATTTCATGGTTTTGACCGTTGTGATAACAGGTCTTGAATACCGGTCTCCTGACTTTAAAAGCAGATTACTCTCAATGGCCTGATTATTGATATTTGTGAGGAACAATATGAAAAAAAACATACTAAAACCAAGTGTTTTGGCCATTATGGCAAGTTTGCTGGCTTTTAGCGCATTCAGTCATGCAGATGATAAACCTTACACCGTAACCGATGGACATGCTTTGGATAGTGAAACCTTTAATGGTTATAAACTTTATCGCAATTGGTGTGCACGCTGCCATGGCACCGTTGCTCAAGGCATGGTAGGGCCAAATCTGGCTGAAAGCTTAAATGTTATTTCCAAAGATGAGTTTATTACCACGGTAGCCAAAGGCAAGATGGGGCAAATCGGCATGATGCCGGGTTGGGAGAGCAATGCCCAAGTAATGGAGGGCATGGATCAAATTTATGCTTATCTGAAAGCTCGTGCTGATGGTGCAATTGGCGAGGTTAAACCAACTAAAGCTAAATAGTACGACTCACAGGATCTGGCAAGTTGCCAGATCCTGTGTTTGTTTTATTGCAGCTTAAACGTTGCCTGACGCCGAATTTCATCATCGGTAACAAAACGAAAATTCAATGTGTTGGCTGATTCTAATTGCTGCACGGTGACAGTTTTATCACTCAACTCAAAATCAACCGTTTCAGCACGCCGATCGGCGGTAATTGATCGAAACACATCACGCTGCCTGACCTGGTCGAATCCTTTCGGTAATGGTTGGGATTCAGATTTTGCAAACACCCCGTTAGCTGAAGTGGAAAACTCATAAAATACAGTTTGCTCAGCCTTGGCGGGTGAGCCACAACTCAAATTCCCATGCTCCAAAGAAATTGGGGCTTGATCATCCAGTTGCAAAAGAATTAATTCATTATTGGCAAAGCTGGCGGTGTGTTTATCGCTGATAATCAGCGTTGCCCAATATTTGCCATCTTTGGTCTGGCTGATGCTGAAGCGCTCACCAGTTTCACTGAAGTAAAGCGCTTCTTCTGCCCAAACTGGCAGAGAAAACATTAAGCCTGATACTAATACTGAAACTGCTCGCAACATGATCATGCCCTCGCGCATGCAGTATTGACTGTTGCTACGAGGCGAAATTCCGTTTTAGTCACGAATTTTCAGGCGGAGATCAATTTCTTTCAGCTCTTGTCTTTCCTGCACTAGATCAGCTTCTGTTAAAGGATGTTCTTCCAGCCAGCCCGTTGGTAAGGTCAAGATCAATGAATTGCGATGCATACTGAGGCCAACATGGGTGTCAGTTTTTTCGCTACGGCCCCGGTTAAACACCAGGGATAATCGCAATAAAATGGTTAAACGCATAGTCGACTGCTGCATATCATCCGACAATTGTTTGATATGTTTACGCGGAAAACTGCGGCGTTGCCCTCTTACCATCGCCGCCAGTGCCTGTTGCTCTTCGCGTGAAAAACCCGGTAAATCAGAGTGGGCAACTAAGTAAGAAGAATGTTTGTGATATTGGTAATGCGAAATGGCCAGTCCAACTTCATGCAATTTGGCCGCCCATTGCAGACGATGCAGATGCTCTTCACTACTGATTTCCCATTCAGCCGCAACCTGATGATACAACTCGGTAGCCATTTTACTGACTCGATCAGCATGGGCTTCATCAACGTGATAGCGGCGGGCCAAGGAATTGACCGTGCGGTCACGTTCATCATCATGTTGAATACGACCTTGCAGGTCGTAAAGCAAACCTTCACGCAATGCGCCATCTGAGACAATCATCCGATCAATTTTTAATCGATCAAATGATGCCTTTAACACGGCGACTCCCCCGGCCAGCACATTGGCACGTTCCGGACTTAAGCCTTCCAGTTGAAATTTAGCGTAATGACCGGCTTCGACCATATGGGCAATAATGTTATCTAAAGCTTCGGTGGTGATAACGCCGTTTTCACTCCAGCTCTGCGCAGTTGCAATACTGGCGACGGTGCGAATGGTGCCGGAAGCGCCGACAGCCTCAACCCAGCCAAGATTTTGATAAGGTCGTTGAATGGATCGTAGTTTGATAGCAGCAGTTAATAATGCCGCCTGCATCCGTAATTGACTGACGGTGCCATCGGTAAAGAACCGCTGAGTGAAACTGACACACCCCATTTCCAGGCTTTCACGGCGCAACCCATCGAGACCTTCACCGATAATAAACTCTGTGCTGCCACCACCAATATCCATTACCAATCGGCGGCTGTTATCAAAGGCTAATGAACGTGAAACACCCATGTAAATCAGCCGTGCTTCTTCTTCACCGGTGACTATTTCAATGGGATGACCTAGAGCCTGACGGGCTTTACGCAGAAATTCCCGACTGTTTTCAGCCACACGTAAGGTATTGGTGCCAACAATGCGTACTTTACCGGCAGGCAAATGACGAATGCGTTCACCGAAGCGTTCCAGACAGGCAATTGCACGTGTTTGTGCCTCTTCAGACAACATATTATGTTTATCCAGTCCGGCCCGAAGCTGCACCATCTCGCGCAGCCGATCCATTACCTGGAAATGCCCGTCACGCAATCGGGCGATGATCATATGAAAGCTGTTAGAACCGAGGTCAACAGCGGCGAGAACATCAAAATCTTCTGGTGTTTCCATAAACTCAGCTTTTACCAACTTGCTGGCATTTTGCCTGACTACGTCGAGGGACGCCACGAACTTTCAGAATTTGGCCCAAAAAAAAGCCCGCATTCATAATGAATACGGGCAACGTCGTGCCGAGAGAAAATTATTCGTCGCCTTTAACCACTTTTTCCATTTTTTCAGCAGATAAATGCCTGACGTCTTTACCTTCAACCAGATAGATAATGTGCTGAGAAATATTGCGTGAATGGTCGCCGATACGTTCCAGTGAGCGTGCTGACCACATCATGTCAATCGCCCGGCTAATTGTGCGGGGATCTTCCATCATGTAGGTCATCAGCTGACGGATGATGCCTTCATATTCAGCATCCACCTGACGATCTTCATGCGCTACCTGCAAAGCCGAATCCACATCAAAACGGGCAAACGCATCCAACGTGCTATGCAACATACCGGACACATGCTGACCTAAAGCATGCAGCTCACGGTAATTCTTTTTTGGACGATCTTTTTCAGCAAGGTTGAGTGCCATTCTGCCAATTCGTACTGCTTCATCGCCGATACGTTCCAGATCGGTAATGGTTTTCAGAATACCGGTTACCAAACGTAAATCGCTGGCAGTAGGCTGACGCAGCGCTATGATTTGAATACAGTCTTCATCGATGCTGACATCCATTTTATTGACGTCTTCATCATCGGTTATAACCTGGCGAGCCAGCTCGGCATCACCGGTAACCAACGCTTCCATCGCTTTGGAGACTTGTTGTTCTACCAAGCCACCCATGGCAAGTACACGGCTGCGGATATCTTGAAGCTCTTTTTCGAACTGTTGCGAAATATGTTGTGATTTATTTGTAGCCATAAAGGATCTCCTGAACCTGCAGCCTAGCCGTAACGGCCGGTAATATAATCTTCAGTCTGTTTAACACTTGGATTGGTAAACAACTGGTCGGTGGCACCAAACTCAATCATCTCGCCCATGTACATAAAGGCGGTGTAATCAGAAACGCGCGCCGCTTGTTGCATGTTATGGGTAACGATAACAATGGTGTATTGATCTTTCAGTTCGTTAATCAGCTCTTCGATCTTCAGAGTTGAAATCGGATCTAAAGCTGAGGCCGGTTCATCAAGCAAAATTACTTCCGGTTCAATCGCGATGGCTCTGGCAATTACCAGACGCTGTTGCTGACCACCTGACATACCCATTGCAGACTCATTCAAACGGTCTTTGACTTCATCCCACAACGCTGCACCTTTCAGTGATTTCTCAACCACTTTATCCAGCGTCTGGCGATCATTGATGCCTTGCAAACGCAGGCCGTAAGCAACGTTTTCATAAATGGTTTTCGGGAACGGATTTGGCTTCTGGAATACCATGCCGACCTGACGACGCAATTCAGCGACATTGATTTTCGGATCGTTTATTTCAAAACCATCCATCAGCATTTCACCGGTGATAGTGACGTTATCCACCAAATCATTCATTCGGTTGAAACAACGTAACAAGGTTGATTTACCGCAACCGGAAGGGCCAATAAATGCCGTGACCTTTTTTTCCGGAATAGTCAGCGTAATATTTTTCAACGCCTGATCTTTTCCGTAATAAAGATTTAAATCGTTTACCTGGATCTTTGGTGTTTCATTTGCCATCAGCAAAACTTCTCGTTCTTCTCCACCGCGAGATTGGTTTAATGAAACGCGAATCGGGGTGGCGTTAGTTGCTTGTGAATTCATAGTCATATACTCGTTTAATTACAGGATGCATTGAGCATTAATCGGACGCACTGCGATAACGTTCGCGTAAGCGGTTACGGATACTGAT
>NZ_JAUSCC010000078.1 GCF_030651745.1 Methylophaga sp. | reverse complement strand
CGCTATCTGGTTGTTTGCCAACGCCTTGATAGTGAATGCACGTAAAGCCGATTAGGAGCACCAGTCAGCAATGAATAAACAACTATTATCTTCAACCGGTTTGATTCTGGCCGTTATTCTGTTTATCGCTTTTATTATTGTGGTCAACGGCAATTTCAAATCAGCACGGGTCGATTTGACTGAGGACAAACTGTATACCCTGTCAGAAGGTTCATTGAACATTCTGTCGTCGTTACAGCAACCTATTACGCTGCGGTTTTATTATTCTGAACAGGTCGCTCAGGCCCTGCCTTCATTGAAAGCCTATGCTCAACGAGTACAGGAACTGTTGATGGAATATCAACGTGCTTCTGACGGCATGGTTCAGGTTAAAGTCATTAACCCAAGACCTTTTTCAGATCATGAGCAGCGTGCTCAACAATATGGTCTGCAATCCATCCCGATTGAAGGCGAGACCGATCCGTTGTTTTTCGGTGTTGCCGGTACCAATATTCTTGATGGTCTGGAGCGGATTCGCTTCTTCCAGCCAGAGATGGAAGATGTATTGGAATACGATCTGACGCGATTGATTTATCAACTGTCCGACGTACAACGCAAAAATGTGGCGGTGATGAGCTCATTGCCGATTGATGGTGAGGGTTACGATCCGTTAAAAGGTCAGCTTGATGCCGCAGGCGGTGCAAAACCTTGGGCGGTAATGGGCAGATTGCGTGAGATGTTTAACGTCTCGGTGTTGCCGGAAGATATCCGCCGTATTCCATCGTCGATTGATTTGTTGATGGTGGTGCATCCCAAGGAACTACCACAACAAACTTTGTATGCCATCGATCAATATGTTTTACGTGGCGGAAAATTAATCACCTTTGTGGATCCCTTTGCTGAGGTCGATGTTCCAGAACGTGATCCTGAAAATCCGATGGCTGCCATGGTGGCGAATCGCAGTTCCAATATGCCGGAATTGTTGACTGCATGGGGTGTTGAACGTGATGCGTCTGATATCGTCGCCGATCGCAAAACAGCGCGTCAGGTGGATTTTGGTTCCCGTAGCAATAATCAGCCGATTGAATACGTGTTATGGAATGCACTGACCGAAGAGAATATGAATCAAGATGAGCGTATTACGTCAAAACTACGCCAGATCAATGTCGCTACAGCAGGTCGTTTCAAAGTATTGGATGACGCCACCACAGAAATAACACCATTGTTGAGTTCCAGTAATGAAGCCATGCTGGTGGATAAACGTGTGGTGCAGTTCCGCAATGATCCGGTTGGCTTATTAACCCGCTATGAAGGTGGAACTATCAGCTATCCATTGGCCGTGCGTATTCAGGGAAAATCGCGTTCTGCGTTTCCTGATGGTGCCAGAGGTGCTGGCAGAGAAATGGTGAAAATGCCAGATCATATTGATGAAGCGGTTGATGGTATTGATGTGATTGCTATTGCCGATGTGGATCTGCTCGATGATCGTTTCTGGGTCATCATGCAGGATTTTTACGGTCAGGATTTAGCCTTTAATACGTCGCACAATATCGACTTTGTGCATAACGCGATTGAAGAGTTAACCGGCACCGAAGGGTTGATAAGCGTGCGTTCACGTACTGGTTTTACCCGTCCATTTGTTCGGGTTGAGGCATTACAACGCGAGGCTGAAAGACTCTACCGGGCGAAAGAGCGTGAGCTGGAAACCAAATTGCAGGAAACCCGTCAGCGTATCGCACGTATGCAGGTAGATCGAAATATCACTGGTGAAGAGATCTCTACCCCGGAGCAACAAAAAGAAATTGCTGAATTCAGAGCAATTGCTGATCGCACTGAATTAGAGTTACGAGCGGTGAAAGGCAATCTGCGAAAAGATATCGATCAGTTGGAAGGTTTGGTGAAGTTCATCAATATCGGGTTGATACCCATTATTGTGGCGATACTGGCACTGATTACCGGATGGTTACGGGTTCGTAAACGTTCGCGTGGTCGTTTTCAATCGTAAATTCTGCATTCGTCATATGACGTTTGTATCAAATTGAACAGACAGGTTCTACAGATGCTGAAAAAACTTAATAGCCTTTCCATCCTTGCCATTATCACTGCTGTGATGGTGGTCTGGATGTTAATCACCATTTATAAAGCTGAAGATAGCAGCGATGACTTTTCATTGTTGTTCCCCGAATTGTTTGAACAGTTAAGTGATGTGAATAACATCACTTTCAAAAGCGATAAAGATGAATTTTCGCTGAGCAGACAGGGTTCTTCATGGTTTATCGAGGATTATCATAACTATCCGGCCGACCAATCGTTGGTGAGAAGAATGCTGGTGGATATGGCCGATGCCCGTATCCTTGAACAGAAAACCGATGATCCCGAGCTTTATTACGTTCTGGGTGTGGAAGGTGCGGAAGATGGCGGCACGTCATTTGTTATTAATTTGTATAAGGATGACAAAGAAGTTGTAGGTCTGATTCTGGGGCAGCCACGTGATCTGAGTGCACAATCGGCTGGTCCACAACAATTTTATGTTCGTCGTGATGGTGATGAACGCAGTTATCTGGCGGAAGGCTACTTTCAGTTCAGCCCGATGATGTTGAACTGGATTGATGGGCAAATCATCGATATTGCGCGTGAACGTATTGCCCGGGTCGATATCATTCAACCGAACGGAAACACTGCGACATTAGTAAATCTTGGTCAAAAAGATAAATTCGGCACACCGGAAAATCGTGAAAATACAATTTTCCGTTATGAACAGCTGGGCTATGATATCGCCGGTTCACTGTTCCAGATGCGTCTGGAAGACGTGCAACCTGCCAGTGATTTTTCACGTGGTAATGCTGAAGTGGTCCGGGCCGAATTCTTAAGCTACGATGGCTTAAAAGTCATCTCTGAGACTTCCTTCAACGATGGTTTCTACTTCTCCACTTTCCGCGCTGAGTATGCACCTGATGCAGTTGCTGAGGTTCCTGAAGCCATTGCCAGTCTGGATGTATTGAAAACAGCTGAGCAAGTGCAGGCTGAGGTCGCCGAGATTAACGAAAAAGTTGAACCTTGGGTGTATCGCCTGGGCGGCTTTGTCGGCAACAACCTGATGCGTGCCAGAGCTGATATCGTGACAGAGCGGGATCAGGTTATTCCAATGCCGGGTGGTTTTGGGCCTTAATCAAAGTGTTACTGTAGTTCACAAAAAAGCCCCTTTCGGGGCTTTTTTATTATTCAGCTTCCGCTGCTTTATCCCGCCATTCTTCCAATAATCCTTGTACTGTGATGGCCAGATCATCCGGGGCAAATTTGGCGATGAATTTATCGGCGCCGACTTTTTCCACCAAGGCGTTGTTAAAAGTACCGCTCATTGAGGTATGCAGCAGGATACGAATATGTTTCAGATTTGGATCCTGACGGATGGCGGTCGTTAGGGTATAGCCATCCATTTCCGGCATTTCAATATCGGAAATCAACATGGCGATATGTTTGCTGACATCAATGCCTTCAGCAGCCCACTCCTTTAACTGATCAAGAGCCTGCTTGCCATCATTGACGATCGTGCAGCTGACACCAATCTGTTCCATGGTTCGGCGGATTTGATTTCGAGCCACACTGGAATCATCTGCCACCAGGATATGGTGTTTATGCTCGGCATTCGCTTTTGCAAAACGTGTGACCAAATCTTCTGATACCGTATCGTCCACCCCCAGTACTTCGGACATGACTTTTTCTACATCGATTATCTGGATCAATTCGTTATCTATCTTGGTGACGGCCGTCATGTAATGATTAGAACCTGACGCGGTTGGTGGCGGCAGGATATCTTTCCAGCTGATGTTGACGATTCGATCCACTTCACTGACCAAAAATCCCTGCACATTGCGGTTATATTCAGTAATGATGACAAAGTGTTCTTGCGGATTAACTACCGGTCGTTTGCCAATACCCTGGGATAAATCAAAGATACTGATGGTTTTATCGCGAATACGCGCCGCGCCTCGTACGACTGGATGTGAATGAGGCATTTGCGTCAGCGGGGGACAGGCAATGGCCTCACGGACTTTAAACACGTTAATACCATAACGCTGGCTGCCACCTAACTTGAATAATAAGAGCTCTAACCGGTTCTGACCGGCAAGTTGGGTGCGTTGGTCAATACCATCAATCATGCTTGCCATAAAAATTTCTCCCGATAATTACCAGCAGTATAACGGCAGCTAAACGGAATTCTGAACTGTAATTATGGGAATGATATTTGCAGGCAATACTATGTTTATTGCTTTACCGTGCGAATTGCCGGGGGAAATCATGTATAAATTATTCAGGAATTTACTATTAGTGTTGAGTGTCAATTTTTTGACATTTACTGTGGCTGCCAGCAATCTGCAATCCCTGGCGGATGTGGAGCATGCGGCATATACCTTTACTTTGGCTCAGGCACAGGCACGTTTTAATAATCCTGAAATTACCTTAACCCCATTAGATAAACGCTTACGACTGCAAAATTGCAGTGGAGGACTTGAAGCCTTTACTAACCGGGAACTGACCAGTGCCGGTAATGTGACGGTTGGGGTACGTTGCCATCAGCCGGTGGCATGGACAGTGTATATACCATTACAGATTAAGGTGATGAAGCCAATGGTGGTTATTGCCCGGCCCGTGTCAGCCAATCATGTGTTGACCGAACAGGATCTGCGCATTGAACAACGCGATATTGGCAATCTCCGGCAAGGCTACATGGCAAGTATTGCCGCTGCGGTTGGGCAACAGGTTAAATACTCATTGGGTTTAGGCACGGTGATTCAAGCTAATCATTTACGTCCATTGAATGTAGTGAGACGTGGTGAATCAATCGTGTTGGTCGCCAGCGCTGGAACAATGGAAGTCAGAATGCAGGGAACAGCGATGGCTGATGCAGGCGTTGGGGATAGAGTACGGGTAAGAAATTTATCTTCTGATCGCGTGGTAGAAGGTGTGGTCGACTCTCCCGGCGTGGTACGCGTTACAATGTAAATAAATATATAGACCGATTCACATTTTATTCAAGTTTATTTAATTCGGTCCGCTAACAAATACAGAATCAATATGGAGACATTTATATGTCGGATATTAACAATATAAAACCACCCGTGCAGGGCGGGCTGAATGCGACGCGCAATGCCAGCGTTGAAGATAAACGCACAGCGGAATCCACTGCAAATCCAGTCAAATCCGGCGGGGATGCGGCAATGGATAAAATTAGTTTGACGGCAACAGCCACCCAACTGCAAGACTTGCAACAAAAAATTGCCGCTTTACCAGTGGTCGATGAGCAAAAAGTAGCGGCATTACGAGCTGCTATTGAAGATGGCAACTATCAGGTGGATAGTCAAAAGTTGGCACGAAACATGATTGATTTTGAAGGTAACCTATAACACAGGAACCTTCACCATGGCTATGTCACCCGGACAACAATTACGCAGTGTTTTACAGTCCGAATTAAATGTTGCCGCCCAATTAGCTGAATTGTTGGCAGCAGAACGTGAAGCCCTCGCGGTATCAAGTATTGATAGCATCAATGATATCAATAACAAAAAACAACCTTTAATCATAAAACTGGAACAACATGGCCGTCAGCGTGATGCATTGTTGACGACTTCGGGCTTTCCGACGGGAAAGCAAGGTCTTGAAGCATTCATTGATAATCAGAATGAAGAAGACAGTGTAGCGTTAAACCAGTTGATCAAATCCCTGAAAATCATCGCCAAAAACTGCCAGCAAACTAATCAGGTGAATGGCGGTATTGTCAGTATTAACCGTCAATATCTGCAACGAGCCATCTCTGTATTACGCGGCAGAGATCCGGAGTCCAGTGCTTATGGACCTGGTGGTGAATATACCAGCGCAGTCGTTCGTCAACCGCTTATCGGGCGTGTCTGAATCTAGGGACTAAGAAAGAGCAGACTCTACGTCGTTTCACACCACTGCGCTAACAAATCAACCCAGACAGGATCATCATTGAGGCAGGGGATCAAGGTTAATGAGCGCCCCCCTGCTTCAATAAACACTTCTTCTGCCCGAATAGCGATTTCTTCCAGAGTTTCCAGGCAATCAGTGACAAATGCCGGGCACATTACTACTACATTCTTGGTGCCATTTTCAGCCAATTCAATCAAACGATCTTCCGTATTTGGGCCTAGCCATTTAGCTCTACCCAAGCGTGACTGAAACGCTACTGAATAGTTGTCAGGATTAAGCTTGGCTTTTTCTGCAAACGCCGCTGTGGTTGCCATCACCTGATGACGATAACAGGTTGCATGTGCGGCATGTGGTGTAGTGCAGCAATCAGGTTGTTTCAAACAATGCTGGCCGCTGGGATCACGCTTGAGAATATGTGATTCAGGCAAGCCGTGATAACTGAATAAAAGGTGATCATAGTCTTCCATCAGATAGGGCCGAGTCTGTTCAACCATGGCATTGATATAACCCGCTTCCTGATAAAAAGGTGATTTGATCGTTAAGGTAATATCGAGCTTATGCTGAGCGATGACCTGCTTGGCGGTTTCAATACAGGTTGTTACCGTGCTATCGGCAAAATGCGGATATAACGGTACGAATAACACTTCTTTAATCCCGTTCATTTTTGCCAGTTTTAACAAACCCGCTTCAATACTGGGATTGCCATAACGCATAGCAAGCTCAACGGGCATATCAACTTGCTGTTGTACCGCTTTATGCAGCTTTTCAGATAAGGCAATTAATGGTGATCCGTCTTCTGTCCATACACTCCGATAGGCCTCGGCTGAAGCTTTGGGGCGGCTGGGTAGGACAAACAGACTGACAATCATTCGACGTAGCAGCCAAGGCAGCTGAATAACGTAGGGATCCATCAAGAACTGGTTTAGATAGCGTCTGACTGATGGTACGTCAGGATTGTCAGGTGAGCCCAGGTTGACTAGTAAAACGGCACGTTGCTTCATGATAATTATTATTTTGATTTAGAAGTGGTAAGAACATCGCTAAGCGCGCTGTGAATGTCAGTATAAAGAAATTCAAAGCCGGCAGCCTGAGCTTTTTCTGGGATGGCCCGTTGTCCACCGAGTAATAAATCAGCCATTTCGCCCATTGCAAGCTTTAATACGCATGAAGGTACTCGAAAAAATGCTGGACGATGCAGTGTTTCTGCCAGTGCTTCACTGAATTGCTGATTGGTTACCGGCTTGGGTGCAGAGCCATTAAATACTCCGGAACAAGAGCGATTCTCTGCCAAAAACAAAAATAACCGACAGATATCATCAATATGAATCCAGGGCATATATTGCTGACCATCACTGATTGGTCCACCTAAGCCCATTTTGAATGGCAACAGCATTTTGCCAAGAAAGCCACCAGATGGCGATACCACTAATCCAGTACGGACAATCGCCACACGCATACCCAGTGATTCGGCTGACAAAGCAGCTTTTTCCCATTGATCACATAATTCATGACTGAAATCAGCTTCAAATTCACTGTCTTCTGTCAGTATGGTTTCACCTTGATTGCCGTACCAGCCAACCGCTGAGCCACTGATAAAGCTATGGGGAAGGCTGGACCGTTGAGCAAGTTGCTGGATCAAATCCCGCGTATAGGTCACGCGGCTTTCAAGTAGGAGTTGTTTTCGCTGTTCGGACCAGCGTTTATCAACTATAGGTGCACCAGCCAGATTGATGACTACGTCAATATGACAATCCTTCGGAAGGGCTGCGACGGATTCAGCACAATGTACTTGAGCCCCCAGGATTTTTTGAGTTTTCTGACAATTTCGACTCAAGGCAAAAACCGTTTCGCCATTATTCAGTAATCGTTGACACAGCGCTTGGCCGATGAGTCCTGAGGCACCGGTTATTAAATAAGCCGCCATGATAATTTCCTCGGAATAGTTATGATTATTCCTTGTATAGAGTCATTACAGCTGGCAAAGTTTACCGGGAGTTAAGATAAATACTTACAGAAAGAATTAATGAGTGATTAATGCGGATAAAAGTCGGAATCAGCAGCTGTTTATTGGGTGAATCTGTCCGGTTTGATGGTGGGCATAAACATCTACGTCTGTGCACTGATAGTTTGTCGCGGTTTTTTGAGTTTGTTCCAGAGTGTCCAGAAGTTGGTATTGGAATGGGGATCCCAAGAAAACCCATCCGTCTGGTAGGGGATGTCCAGGCACCCCATGCTGTTGCAGTACATGATTACCAGTTGGATTACACAGCAGAGTTAACAGCATTTGGTCAGCAAAAAGCCGATGAACACCGCGATTTATGTGGTTATATCTTTATGAAGGACTCGCCGAGTTGTGGTTTGTTTCGGGTAAAGGTATATCAGGAAAATGGTTATCCTGCCGCTGAACCGGGCAGAGGGATTTATGCCGATGTTTTAAAAAAATCGCATCCGCTGATGCCAATGGAAGAGTCCGGCAGATTAAGTGATCCGTTGTTGCGCGAGAACTTTATCAGCCGGGTATTTGCTTATTCTGACTGGCAGCAATTAATAAATGATGGTCTGACACATCACAAACTGATTAACTTTCACACACGTTACAAATATTCATTGATGGCGCACTCTCCAGTACATTATGCCGAGCTTGGTCGAATGTTGGCGGATGCTGGCAATCATGATGTTGAAGCATTGGGGGAACAATATTTTACTGCGCTAATGATGGCGTTAGACAAAATTGCCTCGCGTAAAACGCATACCAATGTTTTGATGCATATTCAGGGGTATCTGAAGAAAAAACTTTCCAGTGCTGAAAAGCAGGAATTGGCTGACATTATTAATCGATACCGCATGGCAGAGTTACCACTGATCGTGCCAATCACCTTGTTAAAGCATCATTTCAATAATCACCCTGATCCATACATTGCTAAACAGGCTTATCTGCAGCCTTATCCTGATGCATTAAGTCTGAGAAATACAATATAGGACCCTTCAGTCGTTGGCAGGCTATGCAGTATCATCAAAATTGATTTTTTGAATTGAGTTATAAAGTCAGTGTATGGTGAAACTTGTTATTTAGAGTGGATGACTTAAGTGGTAAAGCTAGCCGGGAAACAAAAATGCAACGCAGAGATTTATTGAAGTTTGGTTTATTAAGTGCTGTCAGCAGCAAAACTTCAGCGGCCAGCCAAAAGGCTTTGACCGGCCTGGTTATCGATCCGCGGTTTGCCGAGCATCATATAATGCCTCAACATCCAGAATCTCCAGCCAGATATGAACGGCTACAGGATGAATTGGATGTCAGCGAGTTGATGTCCAAAGTGACCTTGCTCAAACCAAAAAAAAATATTGATTCCGAATTATTGCTGGTTCATTCAGCAACGCATATCGCGTCAATAAAGCGTCATGACCCGAAAGCCCATCAAGCTGCCATGTTGGCAACTGGCGGTGTATTAGTTGCTGTGGATGCGGTTTGTAAAGGCTTATTGGATAACGCTTTTTGTGCCTCTCGCCCACCAGGTCATCATGCAACCAATACGGGAAAAGAAGAAGGCTTTTGCTATTACAATCACGTGGCCATTGCTGCTCGCTATGCCCAGAAACGCTACAAATTAAAGCGAATTTTGATTGTTGATTGGGATTATCACCACGGCAATGGCACCGAATGGGCTTTTTATCAGGATCCTTCGGTGTTGTTTTTCTCTACGCATGATGCAGAAGCTTATCCAGGCACAGGATCTCCCGATAAAACCGGCAGCGGTGCCGGAAAAGGCTTTAATATCAATGTGCACTTACCTTGTGGTAGCGGTGACACTGAAATAGTGGCAGCGTTTGAAGACAGACTTATTCCCACTGTGACCAGGTTTAAACCGGATTTAATCCTTATTTCTGCTGGTTTTGACAGTCGACAGGATGATTTGCTGGGATGTCATAAAGTCACTGACCAAGGCTTTATTCAGCTGACAGAAATTATGTTGCGATTAGCCAGGCAGCACTGTGATGGCAAGCTGATTTCGGTGTTGGAAGGCGGCTACAATTTGTCAGGCAATGCCAAAGCCAGTGTGGCGCATTTAAAAACCTTAATGAAATAATCTAACCATCTGATTTCCCGTTTGTTATTAACGGCACAGTTCGTGCTAAACCTTAATTGAATCCATTTTAGTGACAAATTTCAGTCACTTGTTGATTGGCAGCCCAAGCCCTTTTAAGGAGAAAATGATGAACGCTGTTGTGAAACTCAGAGATGAGAACCAAGCTGGTCTCGACCAGAATCAGGCAAAGCAATATCAACATCTGAATACGTATTACGATCCAACTTATAAAATCGGTTGGTTTATGATGGATGCTGCTCCCAGACCTTGTTTTACACCCACCTTATTAAACGAATTATCGGATTATCTGGCCAATGTTAAGGCTGAGATGCAACTCACCAATCAGGAAAAATATGATTATCTGGTGGTTGGTTCGAGTGTAGACGGGGTATTTAATCTCGGTGGTGATTTAAATCTGTTTACTTCACTGATTGAGAAAGGTGATCGCGATGCGTTACTCGCTTATGCCATTCATTGTGTCGATATCCTTTATGACAATATGTTCCATTTTAATTGTGATCTGACCACGGTCAGTCTGATTCAGGGAGATGCGTTAGGCGGTGGTTTTGAAGCGGCTTTATCCAGCAATATTATTATTGCCGAACGCGGTGTGAAGATGGGGTTACCGGAAGTGTTATTTAACCTGTTTCCCGGAATGGGCGCTTACACGCTGTTATCCCGAAAAGTTGGCGCTGCCAATGCAGAGAAAATGATCCTGTCAGGCGCGCTTTATACTGCTGAAGAGCTTTATGAAATGGGTGCAATTGATATTCTGGCCGAGAAAGGCGAAGGCGAACTGGCTTTGTACAAATACATAAAAGCGGCTAAAAAATCGCCAAACAGCTATAAAGCTATGTCGCGCATTAAAGATCTGTGTAATACGGTGACTTATGAAGAGCTGGTGGCGATTGCCAATATATGGGCGGATGCAGCATTGAATCTGACCAGTAAAGATATTCGCATGATGACAAGACTGGTGAATCGTCAAACCGCTAAATCAAATAGCGAAACCTGAGTTTATTGGTCGGCTTTTTTTGAACGCACTTGATCTTTAAGGGCTGTCTCCAGTTCGTTCAGCGTTTGATAAAAAGCGTGTTCAAGCTTTTCGGTGAGACGCAACACCTGGACAGAGCCGATATCAAAAGGTTTATACGATTCTCCCTGACGACAGAGTTCGGCAACCTGACTGGCTCCTAATTCTGATGAGGAACCTTTTAATGCATGCAAGCTTTCGCGATAGGTGAGGTAATCATCATGTGCTGCTTGGTGGATCAATTTGATATGTTTGGTGCCATCTTCTTTATAACCATTAAACAGCTGTTTTAAAAAAGCTTCGCCACCGCCTAGTTGGGATAATTCAATGAGAATCTGCGGATCACACCATTGTTGGCTTGAAACCGAAGATTGATGTGCGGGTTTGCGGATTTTGGCATGTTCTTGATTATGAAGTGCCAAGCGGGCAATCGACTCAAGCAAAGAGCGTGAATCAATCGGTTTGGTCAGAAACTCATTAGCCCCGGCATCTAGGCAACGTTGTTTGGCTTGCGGCGTGGCATCGGCCGTTAAGATAATAATCGGGATATCGTGACCGGTATCCATATAACGCATGGCTCGGATAACCTCGGGGCCACTATAATCCGGCATATTCATATCGAGGATCAGCATTTCGATACTGTCAATTTGTTGACTCAGAATATCCAATGCCTGTTCGCCACTGCTGGCAAGTAACACGTTATGACCTGAGTGACGCAAAATACCTTCAAGAACCTGCTGATTCACCAGATTATCTTCAGCGATCAAGATGTTTAATGGCTTAGCATACGATTGGGAAGCATAATGCTGGGCAAGGGTAATAACCTTTTCATCTTGAATGGCATGGTTGCTTTGTGCAGCATGGATAGCATTGAACAGGACGGGTTTTGCCTGGACGTCATGTACGATCGAAATGAAATGCTGACGCAGTTTTGGATCTTGTTTGCTTAAATCTGAAGGATTCAACAATATCAATGCCGTATTTGCTAACAAAGGTTCACCATGGATCATATTGGCAAACTGAATCGGATCAATATCATGCATGCAGTCTTGATCAAGCATAACGCTCTGATAGGGTGTGTGATTTTCCGCTGACCGCATTAAGGCTGAAAAGGCTTTTGCGGTACTGTCGACGTGTTGATAATTTACAGACCAACCAGTAATGATGGGCTTAAGAAGATCATGCAGGGCATCGGTGCTCAAGATCAGCATAGGACTCTCAGATAAAGTTATGTCAGTTGGCTCGTTGGCTGTGAAAGGCAATTCAAACCAGAACAGGGTGCCTTCACCCAATTCACTGGTAACGCCAATCTCACCCCCCATCAGTTCAACCAATTCCTTGGCAATTGTGGTGCCTAAACCTGTTCCACCTTTGTTTAGTGTATCAGGTGAGATCTGGGTAAAGTCATCAAAGACACGTTGCAACGCTTCTGGCGGAATACCAATCCCGGTATCGCTCACTTCAAAACGGATCCACAATTGCGGGTTTGACTTACGTTGGCTGGGGTGAACTGAGAGTTTAACGGTTCCGCTGTCGGTAAATTTAATACTGTTACCGATAAGGTTTATTAGTACCTGCCGAAGATGTTGCAAATCGCCATTGATGGAAAAGGGTAAAGCCGGATCGATATAGCAATTTAAGTGTAATCCTTTACCGCTTGCCATTGGCTTTTGCATGCCAATGATGCTGTTGAGTAATTGGTGTAAATCGAAAGGTTTATCACTGATTAATATCTTGCCAGCCTCAATCTTGGCGATATCCAATACATTTTCAATCAGACTCAGCAAGGTATGAGCCGAAGTTTTCATGATTTTGACAAAATCATGTTGTTGCTTGTTGAGCTTTGTTTCAGCCATTAAATCGGCAATACCGATAACGCCGTTCAATGGTGTGCGCAGTTCATGTGACATATTCGCCAGGAAACGGCTTTTTGCCTCATTGGCTTGCTTTGACAAGGCGATGGCAACATGCAGTTTTTTTATCAGAAACGCCGAATACAAAGGAATGATTAGCAATAAAAATAACAGGCTGTAACCAAATGGTTCGTGTTGGGGGTGCTGCCAATATTCCCCATTCAGAATGGCGACAGTAAAGCCAATAAGACCAACGATTAAAGAAATATAAAGGTAATTCACCCCAAAGCGAAAGCCGTTGCCGAGAATGACCCACAAATACAAAACAAACAGAAATACGCTTTGTTCGCCGGCAATCAGCATGACAATGGAGAGTGCAGTGAGATCCAGCAGAATTCCGCAAACCCGTCGAATTGGAGACGGCTTGGGATTAAGAAACAGCGCTGTGGCTATTACTAATGCCAGCGAATAATAAGCTAGTGTGATCAGGCTCGGTAAACTGACGAGGTTTTCAACGAAAGTTTTGTCAACTCCCCACGGCAGACAAAAATAAATCAACAGGGCAATGCCAAGTGTCAGGCGGATTTTTATTGCCTGTTCCGGTTCGGTATCTCCGGTTTTTGGCATTTTTGCGAACAGTCGAGAAAGCCTTGTTTCTGCTTGAACTTGGACGAGATTATTATTCATGGCACCCGGTACGGCTAGTCAGCATATTCAGCCTGAACTTGTTGAATGGCATCTATCCGGTCAAAAAAAGCTTTTACACATCGCGGATCTAACTGTGTGCCAGCACTTTGTTCGATATAACGGCAGGCATCTTCATTGGACCAGGGCTTTTTATAAGGTCTTTCGGTTACCAAGGCATCGTATATATCTGCTACTGCCACGACTCTGGCAATCAACGGGATTTCCTCGCCCTTCAGCTGATTTGGATAACCTTTTCCATCATAACGTTCGTGATGATGCAGTGCGATAACTGCTCCAATATGCATGTATTTAGATTGACTGTCGGAGAGGATTTCGTGACCTATAGTGGTATGGGTTTTCATGATTTCCCATTCATCGGGATCCAGTTTTCCGGGTTTCAATAAGATCCGGTCGGGAATACCGATTTTGCCAATATCATGCATAGGGGCCGCATATTCAAGATCTTCACATTGCTGTTCATCGAAAACGCCTAATGCTTCAGCAATAAAACGAGAATATTTCGCCATACGAATAACATGGTTTCCTGTTCCTTCATCACGGTATTCACCGGCTTTGGCAAGACGGATAATGGTTTCTTTTTCTCTTAAGATTATTTGTTCGGTGGCGATTTCTACCTGGCGCGCCAGCCAATTTGCTCGATCTTCAATGATAAGATGCTGTTCGTGCATTTGCAGCAGATTACGACAGCTGGTACGACATTCTATTTGATCAATGGGACGTATCAGAAACGCAGTGGCTCCTGCCTCCAGCGCCTCATAACGCACGGCTTTTTCACTGACCACCGTGATCATCATGATGGGAACACTTTGCCACGCGGGGTTTTGGCGTACACGACGGATAAACTCGATGCCATTAATCTCAGGCATACGGTAATCCGTTACAATCAAATCAACTTCATGCTGATTCAGCCATTCAAGCGCATCAGCAGAATTGCTCAGCGCTGTAACATGAATATTTTCGCCAATTTGCAAGACTATCTTTTCCAAAATAGTTCTGCCGGTTGATTGATCATCGACGATCAACACCTCTTTGGTCTTCTTAAGAATACTCAATCTCCTTGCAGATTCATAAGGCTTTAAATTGTCAGGACGACCATATTGGTTTGCCAAGACACGATCCTCATTCTCTTGCCCTTCCGTTACATCCCTGCATTGGCAGTTTTATTAACAGAAGTCTTTCCCTTGAATCTGTGTCAGCTATTTTGTTTAAATACGAATATTTTGTATCTCCGCATTATGCTGACACTGTTCATGGCTGTCCATCCTATTTAACTTGTCTGTAGCTCAATCTAAAGGGAGCTGACGCATTTTATTTGGCCGAGAGTAAACAAAATCCTTCGAGATGAACACATTATTACTCGAATACTCAGATGACTTAAAATTAACGTGTTCACGTGTAATTCACGTGTTCAGTAGGATAATGTTCTTATGAAAGCCTTATTACTTATTGCTCATGGCAGTCGCCGCCAACGTTCAAATGACGAAGTCATTGAACTTGCCGAAAGACTCAAATCAGAATGTGCAGATCACTATGACATCGTGCAAGCAGCGTTTCTGGAACTTGCAGACACCTTGATTGCAGATGGCATTGAAAATTGTGTGAACGATGGCGCGACACATATCACGGTGTTGCCGTATTTTTTAAACTCCGGGCGGCACGTCACCGAAGATATTCCTCATGATATCGATGTTGTCAGACCGAAATTTCCAGATGTGCAGATTTTTATTGCTGATCATATTGGCGCATCGTCAGCCATGATTGGCATGTTAAAAACGGCAGCAATCGCCAAGCAGTGATTTTTTCTCAGCCTTACATAGCTGCCTATCCAAATGTAAGTATTTTTGTGGCATCAAGGTTTTAAAAATCTTGAAGCAATGATCATCGAGTCTGTTGGTCTTTCGCGTTGAACCTGCCAGCCCTGTTGCAAAATATAGTCAAGCGCCTGCTGGTGGCTTTCAAACTTTTTATCCAGAGTGTGCTGAATACCGTCGATCTCTTGCTGAATGATGAAAAGCGGCGAGGTTGCTGAACCGATTTGTTCAATACGACATTGTGGAATGGATGACATAGCGGCTCTCCAGTAATCATTAAATTTAGAATCAGACTTAAAAAAAGTATTCTGAAGCAGCAGTATAGGCTTTCTGCAACATGGAAATATCAGCAAACTTCAGATACAAAAAAGCCCCTTTACAGGGGCCTTTTTGTGAAACGGTTTCGTTTAACGGTTACAGATGTACATAGTAACTTCAAAGCCGAAACGCATATCTGAATATTCTGGTTTAGTCCACATGATCATAACTCCTGAGTGAGAAAAATGCTGCTTGGTACGGTTCTCATAATAGGCATCTCAATGGGGATTCAGTAGCGGATATTGCTCGGCAAACATCAGTATTTTCCTTGATTAAAAACTGAAATATAGCCAGAAACCCCATGCATTAATTCATAGTAATCGAATCGACTGCTATAATCGCCGACCATGTCCCTGTAGCTCAGATGGATAGAGCGTCCCCCTCCTAAGTCCTCCGGGGCAGTGTCGAAGGATGTCGAAAACCCAAGGTAATCCCATGAATTTTCAGTGTTTGTTGCCGATCTTCCGGTTACCCTCCGGCTTGTTGAGGCAGAAATCAATAAGCAGTGTCACTTTTAAATTTAATCGTAAAAACTGTCCCCATCAAATTAACAATCATTCCTAATGCTTCAAGCACAAAAAACCCCTCATTTGAGGGGTTTTAAGAAATTACTCATTTTTTATTAACTATCCTGCCTTAACAGCTTTATAACTACTTATCTTCCTATACCCCATTAATCCCAAGAGTGATGGTAAAAATAGCCAGAACGCTGCGGGTAAAGGTACTGGAGCTGGATAAACTGTAAATTTTAAACTCATACTAGATTCAATTGATTCAGCTAAACCATAAAAGTAAATATTAGAAACACCCATCGCAATTGAGGTAATCAGCATACCGTTTACTCCACTGAACATAGGGCTACTGCCTCCAGAGTATGCAAATGTACCATTGGTAATCATATTACTTGTCCATTCAAACTTAACCTTCACATCGCTTAAGAAATCTATACGTAGTGAGGCGCCCATAGGCGTGTAATAAATGTCAGAACCATTTGAAAAATAACTGTTGTTGTATATTGGTGGCCCGGAATGACCGTCTGAAACAAGTAAGGCCGGCCCCGCATATGTTTGAGTTGCGGATTGATCATCAAAAATCAATTCAACTCTTCCGTCAGGACCATTCTCATCATCTCCTGAAAGAATATTAAAATAGGCTGCATTAGCCACGGGTGATAGTAATAAGAAAAGAATAAGTCCAAGTTGTCTCACAAAATATCTCCTGAAAAAATGTCGACTGAATCACAATATACGAACTTCTTATTTTCATCTATTTATTTTTGAGTACTTTAACAAGTAACTTTCCTAGGATTGCGTTTTCCAACTAAAACATGTTGTCCCCAAGGTTAATTATTAATGTAAGTTTCCCAGACAAAACATCAACAGAAAATGCACTTTAGTATTGATCTGCGGTTGATCTCCCGTTGATGTTTGGAAAGTATGATCTTCAAACAGACGGTCAATTAGTAATACGCCTAAATGTGCGGGCAACTTGGATCCGCTTATAAGATATGAAAAAAACTATACTCCAAAGTAATGGTTTCAATGACTAGGAGAAATAAATGTCTGTAGATGTAGATCTAAGAATGGAAAAAATAGATGAAATCTTTAAAGAGCATTTTAGAAACATAACTAAAAAAAGAAAAAAACTGGCTAGAGAACGTAAAAAAAAGGGCTTACCAAATCCCGATAATCTCTTCGTTATGCCTCCTGAGCATTTAAGAAATGAAATGTTGGATGAAGAAAAGGATTCACGAGTTCTTTATGGCAAAATCCCTGAGGGAGAAGACAGCAATCCGGGTATTAAACTTTCTAAATATCTTGATGATCTAACACTGGTTGAAGCTTCTGTAACCAAAGCAACCCTTGTTAAGTATAGTGATATGGGAACGATAGAGTTAATGGAAAAAATCAACAGTGTTTCTCCACTAACCTACAACAAAAGGAATCGCCTCGAATTTTATATTTGCAATATTTTACTGTCTAAAAGAGGCATTGCTCCAAGGTGGAGGAAGATGCAACCAACCGGGCCAATGATTGATAGCGATTGGCTTGAATCAATTACTAATTTCAACCGTGATGTTCAGGTTTTTGACTTTGAGTGGATTCGTAGAAAATACCCTGAGCATAAAACTACCACTCGTTTTAATAAACTTTTCCGGCATGTTATGAAATCTCAGGAGTTTGATTACTCGCATGCATATAGAGTCGCAGCATCTTCAATTACAGCTGAAAAAAAAGCTAAGTACATGGGAGTAACATATGAAATGGAGTTGGAGACGGTTGTAATCAAATCTAAAGCAGTCAAATCAAAACTTTTGACCAAAGAGCGTCATGTTGATGAAGTCCGGACAGATTTGTTAAATGCGGCTAGAAAAAATCCTCACAGAGGAGGAAAACTTCTTGCTGTAATTGAGCAAAGACTAGAGCTATGGCTGAGTGCAGTTATTACAGAAACAAACTCAGCGTCAACTATGGCCGCAACATATAAAGCAATGACTGGAAAAAATATTACCGTGAGCAATTATATGAAGAGGTTAAAAGCTACAAATGCAGCACTTAATGAAGTTGGTAGTAAGTTCGTCCTTAAATTTGTTTAATACAGTTGTATTACTGGTTAGCAGCCCAGTATTAAGCCGGGTACGCTTACCAGTTATCCTTTTTAAAGTGTTGAAATCTATATAAAAGATCGTCTGCCAATCCGCTAATAGTATAAAAATAATAAAGATATATAGAAAATAGTGGAGCGGCCCGGCCTTTGGCCTTAAAGCCGCTCTGCTTTTTTCAAAAACTCATCCCGGTATTGTTTTGGCCATATAAGGCTGTTTTTCCGGCAGGTGGATTTTAAAGGCGGCATCCCCTTCAAACATTCCGGTAATTTCTAGGACTTTTTTTCTCAGAATCACTCAAATAATCTGCTTCGGTGTGGGGCTTCCTTCTGGATACTTAGTTGAATGGTACGGGAGGGTACGTACATCTCCCGCCATATTGCGGATAGAGGTGAGTTTCTGCCGAAAAGATACCCACATAAACCCTCTGTGTGATCCATTAGAGGGTTTACTCAGGTATAGATAATGATGGGTGGCGGAGCAGGGTATTTAAGCGTTTAGAATAGATCTCAGGATCTTTAAGCTGGCGGGTCAAACTTCAATGGTTCAGCATCGCTACAGCATCAACTAAGCGGCCCGGTGCCAAGTGTGCATAACGAAGCGTCATTTTAATGTCGGAATGTCCAAGTAATTCCCGAACGCTGTTTAAATCGATTCCAGCAGACACTAATCGGCTGGCAAAGTGATGACGCAAATCATGCAAGCGAAAATCGTTAATCTTTGCATCACGCAACAATACCTTCCATGCTTTATCAATATTCGTGAAACGCTGTCCGTTTTTGCCGATGAATACAAATCCGGAATGACGTTCAGTTTGTTTTTGCCACAGTTGCAAAACGTTTAAGGCTTCAACGTTAAGCGGAATATAACGTGTTTGACCGGTCTTTGATGTATTACCCATGACTGTTATTCGCTTGTTAACGAAATCGACATCCTGCCAACGCAAATTAAACATTTCACCTCGACGCATACCGGTATTCATCAATAAGAGAATCATCGGATGAATGTGATCAGGAAAACCGCCTAGGTTCGCTTTTAAGATCACGAATCTTCCACCAGCATAGAAGGGGTTAAATTCAGCTAAACGACGATCACGCGATCTCAGGGAAGCTCTGAGACGTGTTTCTTCTTCGGGTGTTAGATAACGGACGATTGCGCGGCTATCTGATTTTTGTTTTTTTACTTTGGTAATCGGGTTTTGTTCAATAACTTCCCATTCAACAGCTCTGTTGAACATCGCTTTAAGTGTGCCGATATAGCGATTAGATGTAGAGGCAGATAATCCATCTTTGTGACGCTTTGACCGCCAGCTTTCAACATCCCATCCAGTGACTTTATCCAAGCGTTTACTGAATAGATGCTTGAACTGATTGAAAGGCAACTTCGCTTTGGGTGCTTTGTGGTGTGACGTAAACCAAGGCAGATAGGTATCGTTGATAAAGTCGCCAAGCTTCGGCACTGGTTTCACTTCACGGGCTGTTTGTTTTTCACGTTGTGGATCACGACCGAGTTTAACTTGAGCGTAGAGCTGTTCAGCTATCTTGCGAGCGGTTGAAACGGACAAAGCAGGGTAGTTACCCATTGTATAGCGTAGTCGACGACCATCAGGAGCGGTGTACATCAGGCTGAAAGTCATCGTGCCGGAGGTGTAGAGTTTTAATTTGAAGCCAGAAATTACCGTATCCGTTACTTCAAAATGATTGTCAGTTTTGGTTTGACTCAGCTTAGTTGCAAGTGAGGGGGTAAGCTTCTGTTTATAGTCCATGTTCGGCTCTGTGGCTTGTTTTAAGCCAGTTTAGCAAGCCTAGGTAGGAAGCCAAGGATGATTTTTATATCAACATAAGTATTGAAATAACCAATCAACTATGTACACCTATATGTATACTAAATATGGTATTTTTATACATATATGTTGATTAATGTAATTTTATATTATCTATATAGGTATACTTCTTTAAAATATTTGTATACATATATGTATATTTATTGGCCGAGTCAGTACACAAAAAGGTTTACTATGAACATTAAAAATGTAGTTACCAAGCAATACAGAACCATAGTTAATCGAGCTGTAGATAAGCTGGATAAACTTGAGGTGCCACCTGAAGGATGGATTAGAACAGTACGAACAGCATTGGGCATGACGGGGATCCAACTTGCTGATAGGTTAGGCGTGAGCAGAGGAAGGGCTTATCGAATTGAGAAAGATGAAGTTGCTGGGAACGTTACTTTAAAAACTATGCATTCTACAGCCGAGGCAATGGGCTGTAAGTTCATCTATGCCATTGTTCCCGAAACGGATGTAGAGAGCTTTGTTCATGAGAAAGCCTTTAAGAGAGCTATTTATGACGTTTCTCAAGCATATAAACACATGGCATTTGAAGATCAGAAGATAAGTAATAAAGAGTTGCGTGATGAGGTTCTTCGCGTAACAAGTCAGATAGAGCAAAAAGATATTTCATCAGTATGGGAAAAGAAATATTCCCAGTTGATTGACTCTAATAGTGATCCTATTTATCTCTTCATTCGTAAAACAATAACATCTGAAAACAAAAATACGACCAAGAAATACAAATGGAGATAATAGGACTTCCCGATGGTGCAACTCCTCTGGATCCGGAGGAAATGAACGGTCTTAAGCACAAACATGTAACTACCCGGGGTGAACTGGATGAGCTGGAGCAAGCCAATATTACGAATGGAATGCGGTGGTTAAATAAGCAGAAAAACCCTAATATTTTGACCGCAGAATTTGTTCGAGAACTACACAAGCGTTTATTTGGTGATGTTTGGAGTTGGGCTGGTACTTTCCGGACTACAGAAAAGAATATTGGGATTGCGCCATACCTAATTTCTCAACAGCTTCATTTATTATTGGATGACACTGTGTTTTGGATTCAAAACAGTACTTATCCGCCTCTGGAGCTAGCCGCAAGGTTTCATCATAGACTTGTTTACATCCATCCATTCCCCAACGGCAATGGTCGTCACTCTCGTATAATTGCAGATGCCATATTAGTTCATATTATTAAGGAACAACCAATTGATTGGGCTGGAGGAATGAGTCTCGATAAAATCAGTGAGCGAAGAACACAGTATATTTCTGCTTTAAGAGCTGCTGATGGATTTGATTGGGGCCCACTAATGGACTTTGTCAGTTAGCTGAAATTTGCCACTCGTGACTCATCAGCAACACTTTTATATATTTTAAGTGGAACAATACGAGTGCTATTAGCCCAGCTGTTACCCCTTAGCTTACATGGGTAGTTCATCTATAACTTCGTCAGTTATTGCAAGTATTAACTTTGTTTGAAATCGATAAACAGCTTTGTGGCTGTTTTAGGGTATTAGCAAGCCTAGGTAGCTAGCAAGATTATTGTGGTATGTTTGTTACCTTGCAGTATTCAAGGACAAGGATGATGCCTCAAGGAAAGTTGATACAGTGTATTTTGAACATATGAATTCGACTCTATACCTTTCTCGCAGACTCTCTAGTAATGGCAATACATACAGTGAACCAGAGTTATTAGCCGCTTCAAATTATGTTGTCGTTCTTGCTGAACCTGGCGGTGGAAAAACAGAACTCATGAGGAGTCTGGCCCAGCAGTTGGGTACTTCTTCAATAACTGCAAACGTATTCGGATACTTGAGAACAAACGAAGAAAGTCACCCACTCGTAATTGATGCGTTTGATGAGATGGCAAAGGTCGATAAAACAGGTGTTTACAGACTTTTCGCTAACGCTAAAATGACAAACCCGACATGTTTAATCATTTCTAGTCGGTCTAGTGAGTGGGACAATTCTACAACCAACGCATTTACAGAATCTCTCGGTCAAATACCTCTGGTGGTAACAATATGCGAGTTTGAAGAAGCTGAACAACGAGCGATTTTCGAACATCACAAACCAGGCGAAGACTTTGCTGCATTTCAGGCCGAAGTAGCTCGATTTGATTTAGAAATGTTGCTCCCAAATCCGCAATTTCTCAAAATGTTTGCTGATGCCTATATTGAAAGCGGAAAACACTTTACAGATAAACGGTCAATCTTTGCACAAGCGGTGCAGCATCTTGCAAAAGAAGCAAACACCAAGATAGCTAGCCCCCTTCCGATCCTTTCGACCGCTCAAAAGATTGATCTGTCGTCGGAAGTTTTCGCTAAGCTCTTGATGTCGGGTGCTGAAGGGGTAAGCACAAGTGAGGCCACAGAGGATAGGCTGTATCCATTGCTGGCATCATTGATTAGTGGAAACGCCGCAGCCACAGGGATCCTAGCAACTAGACTTTTTAAGCCTGGATACAGCGTGGGTCAACATCTACCTGTTCATAAGATTGTGGCTGAATACTGCGCAGCGGGCTATCTCATCAAGCGGGTAGCTGACCCGTTAGACCCACTTACACTTGCCAAATGCATACCCATAATCGCCCCAAATTCTACTGTGCGTGATGAACTTAGGGGGCTTTTGGGCTGGATGGCAGCATTAGGCAATAAGCCCATAGAGGTTGCCGCGATTGAACTTGACCCATATGCAGTACTTGCGAACGGAGACCCTTCGCAACTTGAATCTTCGTCAAAGCGCCTATTAGTCAGGCGACTGAAAGAAATCGAAACTAAAGATCCGTATTTTCGAAGAGGGGATTTCTGGCGAAGATTTAGTGCCGGAGGTTTCTTCACACAAGATGTTGTGGAGGAGATTAAACCCTTACTGGCAATTGGAAGTGATGGGCATTTACGTGATCTGATTCTCGAACTATTGGATGGATCTCCAGCAATTATTCAGTTAAGCAATGAGTTGCGTGAACTCATTTTAATGCCCGACGAAGATGAGAACAGCCGTTTATTAGCAAGTAGATGCTTGCTCTACTTAATAGACCATGACCATCGCAGTGATTTAGATGTTCTCATTTCTGAAGCAAGTCATACTTCACTAAATATTGCATCCAAGATGATCGAAACGCTTGGTCCCGAAAAGTTTGACCATGCTTTTATTGCTGACTTATTTCGAGTTTGCGCAAGGCTTTACCCAGGACAGCGAAAACACAGAGACCTCGCAATTGGTGAACGCTATTTTGTTAAGCGTTTTATTGCTTGCCTACCTTTGGACATCGTCGAATGGATTTTGGATGATTTATCTTCAAAAATAGCTTGCGTTTGTGGAGAAAAGTTTTTTGATTGTGATTGTCGGAATGGCATAAGCAAAATAATAGGCTCATTATTGGATCAATACTTTAAATTAGCCGAACCGCCATTTGAAGCTAAACGGATTTGGCAATGGGTTGGAAATCTAAACTACCATGAAGAGAAGAGTGCTGATCAGAGTTTGTCAGTCAAAATGCTAAGTGACAATGATGAACTACGACAAGGGATCATCAAGCTTGTATTTGAGAAGCTGACAAATAAAGACCTGATTTTTGAAATCAAGATAGAAAAATTCGACATGAACTCTCACTCTGGTCTTCATTTTCAGAATGATGATTTCAAATTCATAGTCAATTTGGCTTTCAATACAGAAAATCATAATTTATGGGCCGTTTTCATTGCAAAGCATCATTATTATCGAAATCAAAATGTGCAGGGTCCAGATAGTTTAAGACGGAAGATGCGTGAGCAAGCCCAAGAGAAACCAGCATTTATGCGGGAGTGGATGAAGCACAACAGGGATACCAAAAAATTTGAAAATGATCATCGGCTAACAAGGCTTAGACATACCCGAATGATGAAAAATCGTCGCACGCAAGAGGATGATATAAGAGCAAAAAACATTAAATATGTTCAAGATAACCGAGATATTGTCGAGAGCGGACAGCATTGGACTTGTCTTGTTCGTTTTGCCAATTTAGTGCTCAATAAGCCCGACAAAATTGAACACGAGTTTGACGACGAGGCACTTGTACGAACTGCATTAAGAAACTGCCTTAATTTTATTAATAAAGATGTTCCAGATTTAGCGAAGCTTGCCGAGCTCCAATGTGCTTCAAAGGGGATTTACTCAGAAATAATTCTTTACGCCGCTTGCTTAGAGATTTTGCGAGTGAAGGGTAATCTAGAGAATGTTGATCTTCGACTTTTAATAGCACTGAGAACTCAGAATGAAACTCATTACGCAGCAGTTACACAAGAGGAACGAGAATCTCTAATCAGCGAAATCGATCGATTAATTTTTCCTGACAATCAGAGTAAAGAGAATTTTCTAAGGCATTACGTTGAGCCACAATTGGCACAATCTGGGTGTAACCATCCCAAAGTTGGTCTCTTACGTTATGATGAGACATTTAGAAATTTACGCGCCACCCTATCGATTGAATGGTTGAGGCGTTTTAGAAGCTTGAATTTGTACACACTGGATACGCTTTTTGAGATTGCTGCTGAGCATGGAAATCGAGAAGATTTGAAAAGTCTCATTTTGGAGAGTTGTGCAGAATTTATGTTCGATGGGTCTATGCTGACTGATAATCAAGTAGAGACCAAACAAAGGCAAAAATTCTGGCTAGTTAGATGTTTCTACTTCCTTGACGATATTCCAGAGACTTACTGGACACTGTTAAAAGACGATAAAGATACTGTATTGGTATTCTACGAGCGCTCCGGTCGAATTAATCATAGTGATCACACTTCTTGGCCCACATTAACATCAAGAAAAGTGGAGGCTGTTTTGGATGCGTTTATTGATCATTGGCCAAGAGTAGAACTACCTAGCCACTATGGGACTGAAAGCCCAAAAGAAGAGAACGCATACCGTTTTTTGAAAGAAGTTATCTGGTCGATCAGTTCCGATGATCCCAATGACGCAATTCCGGTGCTCGAAAGGCTTCTTGTAGAGCCAAGATTTCAAGATATGCATATGGAATTGATGAGCATACATGCAGCCCAAAGTAGAAAACTTGCATTGTGGAGTTTTGAGCCGCCAACACCACATGAAATTGTAGACCTATTAGATCACAATTCAGTTGTAACTGTGGAGGGCCTACGCAAGCTCTTGCTTCAAGAGCTACAAGACTATCAGAAAGCACTTAACGGTGGAGAGTTCAACTCGACAGATCGTTTCTATGAAAAAAATAAACGATTGGGCGAAATTCGGTCTACTGAGATAATTGCTGAGCGCCTCAATCTTAGACTTGAGCCACAGGGTATTACAGTGACATCAGAGCACCAGTTAATGAATGCAAATAGGTGTGATTTTACTGCCACCAAGATGATTTGTGGTAAGAGGCGGCTACTTGTCACGGAAGTCAAAGGACAGTGGCATGATGAGCTTTATACGGCCGCTTATGCTCAACTGCACGAGCGCTACTGTATCCATCCAGACGCAGAACAACAAGGTATTTTCCTCGTAATATGGTTCGGGACTGATGAAAAAGTTGCAGGGCGTAAAAGGCACGGTATTGGTAGTGCTGCTGAACTTAAAACTAGCATCGAAAAAAAACTACCCTTAATGCTCAAAGGACTAGTTGATGTGTACGTTTTGGATGTTTCCAAGAGACATTAGAAAAATGGGTTGCAGTCGTTCAGTCGTCACAACTTAAACGCCGCCATAACCCGTTCAACCGCCGATTGGGTTTCTTGCGAAGTGAAGCTTATTAGCTTGACTGTTATAATCGCCGACCATGTCCCTGTAGCTCAGATGGATAGAGCGTCCCCCTCCTAAGGGGAAGGTCACAGGTTCAACTCCTGTCAGGGACACCACTAAACAACATCAATAGATTATTTGCAGTCGAGATTGAAAAATAGCGGGGGATGCGTTGGTGAATTCTCCTCCATCTACTTTCAACACCTTCACATATTCGCTGCTGAGACTGATATTACGATTCAATACCCAGGTGACTCCAGCAGTCAGATTTTGTTGACGCCCACCAATAATCGGGTGATCAGTTAAATCCAATTCACTTAATCGCATACCTAATCGCCAAGCACCCCAGCCACCATGTTGAACAGAATGGGCTGGTCTTAAACGTCCGAACGTGCCTTTTTCATGGTTATAGGGTTGTGGTTCACCGCTGGCAATCCAGGTCAGATCAATATGCCAGCCGCTGAAATGAATATTTTCTCCAGAGTCAGTTCGATCGATTCGGGCTTTGCCAATATGGCTGTAGATATATTCGGCTTGCATTGCCCACGGGCCTCTGGCGATGGCAGATTCCAATCCTAAATAGGTGTAGCTATCAGCAATAAAGGTTCTGGTATCAATTAATCGAATATCAGTATTTCTGGTTTCGGGGCGTTGGCGAAAACGAACTTCTTGTTGGCTATCGGTATTTCGATGAGCGATACCTAAACCGAAATGTAATATTTTTCCGGCATCGCTTTGCGGAGCAAATGTGACGCGGGCAGAACTACCGAATTTAGTATCGTTGCCACTGCTTTCTGTGCCCGTTGTGAACATGCCAGCCGCTGCTGTCCAATGTGATGTGTGTTTGTGAAGCTCCACACCTAATGAACGGGGTGGGGTTAGCAGGCTGGCGAGCGAACGTTCCAGAAAAGCCAAGTCCTGCACGCTGGTAAGACGTTCCATACCAAATGGTTCTTTAAAATGACCTACTGTAAAACGTGTATTTCCGGTGCCGGTATAGCGGATAAATGCATTCCGAATGGCCGAACGATCATTTCTGGCAAAGTCATAAGTGAAATCGATAGAAAGGTGTTCACCGATTTGGGCTCTGCTGGAAAGCCGGGCACGACGAACATTCCATTCATTATCAAAGTCGGTGCGACTGTCATTGATAAAAACTCCCCGGTCTAACTGCAGCCGAGTACCGCTTTCAAATTGAAAGAAATCATCTTTGCTGCTGTAGCAAAATAACGATTCACAGGATTTTTTAGCGGGTTCAGCCAAGCCGAGGTTGGGGGAAAGTAACCACCCCAACATGATGTAAAGAGCACAGCGGTGATAGAGCAAAGACATTCCTTTGTCAGTTAACGGTTTAAGCAGGCTTATTTCTGAAGAACTATTTTGGATGGATGCGATTCTGTTTCGCTATCAGAAAGCCCAGCAGTCAAAATCCAACGCATAGTGTCTTCATTAGACATTTTTAATGATCGGACTTGTTCACGCGGCAGACAGATGGTGTAGCCACCGATCTGATAACTGAGAGGCAGATAGACTGCTACCAAATCAGTTTTGTCTTGCTCTTCTTGTGCCATTTCGAGTAAATGACTGACATCTTCTTTCACCAGGAAACCTATAAACTGCACGCCGCCAATGGTTACCGCGACGGCATGGTTCAGATTGTCCTGTTGCTTTTCACGAGAGAAGAAACGTGTGAAGTCGCGTAATGCGCCATGTATCGATTTGACCAGCGGAATACGATCCAATATCGATTCACCAATATCGAACAGACGTTGTACTAGCCAGGCATTCACAGCAATACCAATCACAAAAATTAAACCGATGGCGGCTAATAAACCCAGTCCGGGCCAGTAAAAATCATATGGCAAAATAGCAATCATTATTGGGCGCAACGATCGTTCAGCGGATACGGCCAACCAGTAAATCAAATACAAAGTCAGCGTTACTGGGAGTACCGTTGCCAAACCTTTTAGAAAAGTTTTCCAGACAAATTGCATAAAGCTGATTCCCGTTCCTGATTAAATAATGAAGGTACTATATATATAGTGTGATATCGGCTTCACTGGCAAACTCCAGAAAGGTAGCCGCGCCTCCATGACTGATTCCATCAATAAAATCCGAGTTTTTAAAATCGAATAAATCCACTGTCATTTGACAGGCAATCAATTCAACACCGGATTCCAGACAGATTTCACGCAATTCAGCGACACTGGCAACGCCTTTCTTTTTGAGCTTGCGTTGCATCATCCAGGTGGCAAAAGCTTCAAGGCCGGGAATGATCTGCACAATACTTGGCACTGGAACCGGCATCGGCATCGCTGGATTACCTAACGGTGAAACCTTCAGTGACAAATCTTTTTTGAGTAACTGCAAACCATAAAAGGTGAAAAATATTTTCGCTTCGAAGCCTAATGCTGCTGCAGTTGAAGCCAGTAAGAATGGTGGGTAAGCACCATCGAGAGTGCCTTTACTGGCAATTATCGCGAGTTTCTTGGCCATGATTTATGCCCCTTTTTCAATAATGAAATACAGCTTTCCATCAGTTTCTTCGCTGCTTAACAGGGGATTGCCAGTCATTTTGCAAAAAGCCGGTATATCTTTTAGCGCACCTTTATCGGTGCAGATGAGTCGAAGTCGCTGAGCTGAAGTCATTTCATTAAGCATTTTGCGAGCTTTGAGCACGGGAAGTGGGCAGTTTAAGCCTGAGGTATCAATTTCTGTATCAAAATCTGACATACTGATTTCCTTTAACATATGTGCGTTTACATAATAAACGCAAGTGGCTTTTTTGTCTTTGCGGAACCGGTCTTAATAAGCCAAGGTCTATAGGCGTTATGAAAAATCTAATCGCTACATTCATTATATTGATTAGCAGTGTGGGCACAGCTCAGGCTAATTTGGACATTGCGCTACCAGAGATGGGCGATAGTGCCGGTGCATTAGTGTCACCTGCTGAAGAGTACCAGGTCGGGCAATCCTTTTACTGGCGACTGCAGCAGACAGTGACTCTGGTTGATGATCCCGAAGTTAATAGTTATATCCGTTCGTTAGGAAACAGGCTGGTTGCTAACAGTGATGATCCTAGTCGTCCATTTACTTTTTTTGTGGTGCCTGACACATCGGTGAACGCTTTTGCGGCTCCGGGCGGATTTATTGGGATCAATACTGGTTTGATGTTAACCAGTGAAGAGGAAGCTGAATTAGCGTCGGTTCTGGCGCATGAGATCGCTCACGTTACCCAGCGACATATTTTGCGTAACTTTGAGCGCTCCAAACGAATGAGTGTACCAATGACTGCCGCGATGATTGCGGCAGCCTTGTTGGGTGTGGCTGATCCAAGTGTCGGCTCTGCAGCGATTATGGCTGTACAGGCAGGGAATGTGCAGATGCAACTGGATTATAGTCGGGCGCATGAAGCTGAGGCCGATAATCTAGGTATGCAAACCTTGGTGAATGCAGGGTTTGATCCACACGCAATGCCACGCTTTTTTGAACGGCTGCAAGTTGCAGGTCGCTTTTACGGTGGCAGCCAAATACCCGAATTTCTCAGAACCCACCCAATTACCGCCTCTCGTATTGCAGATGCCCGTGGCCGTGCTGCAAATTATGAACCTCGCCCCCAATTGAGAGATGTTGAACAGTTTTACCTGATGCGTGAAAAATTACGCGTTATGTCATCAACCAATATGCGTGAGTTGATAAAAACCTATGAAGACAAGTTGAAGGAAACCCAGTCAGAAGACCAATCAATTACCCGTTATGGATATGCTTTGGCATTATTAAAAAACGGTAATCTGACGCAGGCACGGGAGCAAATTAATGATTTAATTGCTTCAGATGATAACCGGTTGAGCTATCATCTGGCATTGGCAGATGTCGAAATTGCTTCGGGAAGAATGGATGCAGCATTGGCGATTTACAACGATTTTCAACGGGTTTATCCCGATGATTGGGCTTTGTCCATCAAGCAGGTGCAGGCGTTGTTAAGAGCTAACCAACCGCGTAGAGCGGTTCCTATTTTGCAGCGTCAATTAGATATCGGTGAGTCATCCGCGACTCTATATAGATTGTTGGCCCAGGCTTATGGTGATATGGGGCAGAAAAGCCAGTCACATGTCTGGTTAGCCGAGCATTACCATAGTTCGGGTAGATTAATGCAAGCTGCTGATCAGCTACGAATTGCAGCTGATTATGCTCGTGGCGATGAATTTGAACTCTCTAAAATCAGTTCACGTTTACGACAGATTGAAACGGATTTAGCGATGATGGAACAAGTTCGATGACCGATACATTTGACGAATACCGTCGTAAGTTAATTAAAAAATCCATATCTGCTTCGACATTAGCCTTAGTCGCTGCCAGTGGTCTGACGATTCCTCGGGTGCTGTTAGCCCATTGGCCACAAGATGCTTTCAATGCAGAAACCCTCGAAGATGCCATTTTAACATTCCTCGGAGAAGCTGAAGAAGTTAATGAAGAGGCGATTCAATTTACCATCGGATCACCGCCAACTTACGCAGTGAATGGGGCGACGGTGCCGGTTGAAATCAGCAGCAGCTTGCAAAATATTCAACGTGTAGCTTTATTAGTCGAAAAAAACCCATTTCCTCTGGCCATGGCGCTGGAGCCAACATCAGCATTAAGTTTTCCGTTTAAAACCATGCTCAAAGTTGCTGAAGATTCAGAAATCATTGCCATGGTCAGAGCTGACGATAAACTCTACCGAACCAGTCGCTATGTAGAAATTGATATTGGTGGGTGTGCCTGATGGCCATAAAAAGCAGAGATAGAATTCGGGCCAAACTGCAGGATGGCAATACTGTGGTCAGGATCTTACTGGCGCATCCCATGCATACTGGTCGCGGTAAAAATGATCAGGATGAACTGATCCCAGCGGAGTTTATCCAGGATATTCGCTGCTGGCGCAACAGCGATGAAGTTTTAACCATCAAATGTGGTACTGCGACATCACGTAATCCTTACTTTGCCTTTCAGCTTAACGGTGGCGAAGTAGGGGATGTTATTCGCTTACGTTGGGTAGATAATATCGGTGCTAAAGGAACTGCGGAAACCACCGTTGTATGAGCCTGAAACTTCGCGCTAATTTGTTTTTTGCTTTATTGCTGTTGCTGTCGATGCTGGGCAGCGCAGTCATTCTGATAACCAATGCAAAACGTTCTGTCGAAGCTGAAGTTATTTCCACCATGGATGCGACAGCTCACATTATTACCGTTACATTGGCTGGCGGTGCTTTGGCCAGAAACACCAGTGTTAGTGAACATATGCATGAACTGGTGCGGGCATTAAGCGAAATTCGCAGTTTGCATATTCTTCTGTTTGATCGACAGGGTCTGATGTTTGAAGGTATGCCAGATAAAGAGCTGGCGGTTCAACCACCAGTCTGGTTTGTAAAACTATTATTCCCAGATGTTTCACCGCTTTCAAAACGTTTCGGTTCTGGCCATATGGTGATTTATCCTGCACCAATGATGGAGATCAGCGAGCGTTGGCAAGATGTTCGCGCCATTATGGCGCTTGGCATGATTATCTTTGTGATAGTGGCTTTTCTGATCTATTGGGGGGTCGGCTGGGTTATTCGTCCATTGCAGCGTTTACTTGATGCGTTAGCTGGATTTGAGCGTGGTGATTTGCATATGCGCCTGCCACGATTTTCGTTGAAAGAAATGGACCAAATCAGCCAAAGCTTCAACCGCGTAGGTGATGCTTTGGAACAGAGTTCAACCGAAAACCGTCGCCTGGCAACGTTAGTCAGACAATCCGGCGATGCCATTCTCTCGTTAGATCATGCAGGTTACATCACATTCTGTAATGCAGCAGCAGAGCGCTTATTTGCTGATATCCCGAATTTATTAGGTGAATCTTTAGCTTCAATGTCTTTCCAGCAGGACCGAAATAGCATTATTTCGGTATTAAATGGTTTTCAATCAGTGGAAAATTTGGAAACCACACTCAAGCGTAATAATGGTGAAGTTCTATCTTTATTAATTTCAACCGTTCCACTGACTGAGAATGATGGCTGTGTGGCCGGCATGATTTGTACTTTGCGAGATATCACAGAACATAAACAAGCCGAAAAAGCTCGGGCTCAGCTCTATGAAACCCGCTTACTGACCAATCATATGAATCAAGTCCAGGAGGCTGAACGCCGTCATCTGGCTCGTGAGTTACATGATGAATTGGGGCAATGTTTAACAGCAATTAAAACCGATGCCGTGTTAATCCGTAATCGTTCCGAAACCACCGATAACAAAATATTTCAAAGCGCTCAGGCGATCATTGATACCGCCAGTCATATCTATGATGTCGTCCATAATATGATTACCCGGCTGCGCCCCAGTCCATTGGATGATTTGGGATTAATGGCAACCCTGGAAGAAAGTATCAGCAAATGGCAGCAACGCCAGCCCGATATCCACTTTAATTTGATTACGGAAGGACAGTTAAACGGTTTTGACGAAGCCACTAATATGACGGTGTTTCGTGTGGTTCAGGAAGCATTGACTAATGCAGTTCGACACGCCGATGCTGAGAATATTATGGTTAGTGTCATACGCGATAAAAATGAAACAACCGATCAGTTAACCATTAATATAAGAGACGACGGCAAAGGCATGGTCGTTAACGATTTTCACTCTGATGTGGATTTTGGCTTGCTAGGCATGCGTGAAAGAGCGCAAAGTCTAGGGGGAAGTTTTGATCTGCAAAGTCAGTTGGGCGCCGGTGTCAATCTGACCATCACCATACCATTGGGGGTAAATAGTCACCATGAGTCTTAATAAAATAACGGTATTACTGGTTGATGATCATGAACTGGTTCGCGCTGGTTTTCGTCGCTTACTGGAAGATGGCGATAAATTTCAGGTTGTTGCTGAAGCCGGTTCAGGCGAACAGGCGGTACAGGATTTTGCCAAATATCATCCAAATGTTGTGGTGATGGATATTTCCATGCCGGGCATTGGTGGTGTTGGAGCCATTGAGCGGATTATTGCTCGTGAACCGACCGCTAAAATCTTGGTGTTAAGTGTGCATGAAGACAGTGTATTTACCACTCGTGCCATGCAGGCGGGAGCTTTGGGTTTTATTCCTAAACGCAGCGCACCTGAAGCCATGTTAAAAGCTGTTGAAATGGTGTCACAAGGTCGGACGTGTATCGCTCCGGAAATTGCCCAGCAACTTGCCATGCAAAAATTAACCGGCTCAGAGAATCCACTTGATGTGTTGAGTCAACGCGAGTTTGAGGTCTTCAGATTATTGGCTGAAGGCAAAACCGTAAACGAAATTGCGGATATTTTGAATTTAAGTCCAAAAACAGTTGGAACACACCATACCAATATTAAGCAAAAACTTAATGTTTCAAACTCGGCAGAATTAGCTCGGTTAGCGATTCGTAGTGGGCTGCTGGAAGCTTGATATAACTGCATTACGCGGTTTGTTTCATCATACTGATAACGGTTCAATTCCTAATTTTCCACTTCCCTTTTTGTCAATCAGCAAGTGGTTTTTATGACGGCTAGCTCACATTCTTGATGCGCTTAAATCTGCAGATCTGAACTCACATACTATAATCTTGTTCATTTTGTGTTTTATGAAGCGTTTTTAAGGATCTTTAAACAGGTGAATTTGCTACTCCAAGTCAATCTGATCATCGTGATGGTATTTCTCGTCATGTGTGGCCTTGGTGTCAAAAATACACTTGATGATATTCGTCTGCGAGTTGACCACGAATTAGATGTTTCTACAGAAGTAGCGAATTATGTAATCGAGGCACAAATTGCCCGAGTGGAAATGGCGTTATCTCAACAAGATTTATCACTATCAGAATGGTCATCACTGTTTCATCTGCAAGATCTCCACGATCTTTCCCATGTGGATATCGAGTTAATCGCTAAGAATGGTGTGGTACTCGATTCTAACCATCCCGCGACCTCTAATTTGCCTACCGGTCTGCCGTTTTGGCTGGAAAAGCGTCTGAAAGCGTATTTAGGCCATACCGAAGTTATCATCACTCCGATTATTATTTCCGGGCAGCATATCGGAGATATTGTGATCAGTCCCAATTTCCGTGCCGAATGGAACGATATTCAGGCTTACATCAAAAAATCATTGATGCCACTGATTTTGGTTTTTTTTCTCGGTAGTTTGATCATCGCTGTAATAGCCTCATTTATTCTGTGGCCGGTTACTGAAATGCTGCCAAAGAAACCAGATCAAACAGCAATAGCACGTTCGCCGTTTGCTTTGTTAAGGTTGAATCAATTACTGGCGGTGAATAAACAGCTCAAATTGTTAAAACAACGTTATGTAGACACAGACCAAAAAGTTGATGTGCTGAATCAACAGTTGATCAGCATTCAGGAATCGGAGCGAAAGCGATTATCGGCAGAGTTACATGATGAGATTGGGCAGCATTTAACCGCGATACAATTTGATTTAAACAATATAAAACATTCGGCTTCTTTAGATGAAGCCAAAAACAGCGCGGCGGCAATTGATTCTGTACATAGTCGTATGACCACGATTGTCCGTTCCATGTTGCAGCGTTTGCGTCCTCCTGAATTAGCTGAATTAGGTTTACAAGGTGCTGTGACGGAATTAGTTAATGACTGGGCTCTTCGTCATCCTCATCATCACACTGATCTCTCGCTGGAAGGTGATTTTAACCAGCTTGATGAAACGCGGCAGTTGACGCTTTATCGAATTGTTCAAGAGTGTCTGACTAATATCAGTCGTCACGCCGGTGCTGCAAACATTAATGTCAAGGTGAATTTGCAATGCAATCACGAGTCTGTATATATAAGTGTAAGTGATAACGGAAACGGTTATCATCCCGAACTTCCAAATAATGGTTATGGTTTAACTGGAATGCGAGAGCGAGTAGAAGCGTTGTCAGGTAGTTTTGAGATAGCTACCGGGCTTGGTAAAGGAGTCACGTTAACTGCGAACTTTCCAACCCAAGGTGTTATTGAATGAAAAATGAGATACGAATTTTGTTGGCCGATGATCATGAAGTGGTCCGATCTGGCTTGGCAAGAATGCTGGAACGAAATGATGACATGCATATTGTGGGGGAAGCGATAAGCGGTGAACAGGCTTATCAGATGTACACAGAACTTGACCCCGATATTCTTATTATGGATATGAGCATGCCGGGTATTGGCGGACTGGAAGCGCTGCGACGTATTTTGGTTCGTTATAACAAAGCACGAGTCATCATGTTCTCCATGCATGAAAACGTTACTTTGGCCGTTCAGTCAATGAGTGCGGGGGCAGTTGCATATCTCGCCAAATCAGGTGATGCTGAAGATATTGTTAAAGCCATTCGGCAGGTTATGGAAGGTAAAAGTTATCTCAGTTCGGAAATGGCGCAGCGAATTGCCCTACAAAGTGTTTCCGGATCGGAAGATCCAATCCAGCGTTTAACGGTAAGAGAGTTTGAAGTTTTCAGACTGCTTGCCGAAGGTCATCCACTTGAATATATCGCCGAAACTCTGAATTTAGGCCATAAAACTGTCGCGAACTATCAAACAATGCTCAAACAGAAGCTTGGTTTTCACTCATCAGTAGAGTTAGTGCGGCTTGCGATCAAATATAACGTGATAAAAAGTCATTAATTTTCTCGCCCTCTATAGGCATGAAACTGAGGAATAATGGGAAGATCTTCCTTGTTCGGGAAAAAATCCCGATATCAGAGTGATTGGTTCCTAATGATTCTCAGGCAAAATCGGAATAAAGTCACAACCTCATGAAAGAACAGCGACGCTGGCGTCATGAACGATAAAAACTATAGAGG
>NZ_JAUSCC010000070.1 GCF_030651745.1 Methylophaga sp. | reverse complement strand
CGCAGCGGCACCCGCAACAATCTCAGAGATTTCCTGTGTAATCGCAGCCTGGCGAGCTTTGTTGTAAACCAGTTGCAGGTCATCAATAAGATCGCCGGCATTGTCAGACGCATTTTTCATCGCAATCATGCGTGATGCTTGTTCAGAAGCAATGTTTTCAACAACACCTTGATAAACCACTGACTCGATGTAACGTACCAGCAAATCATCCAATACTTCTTTGGCATCTGGCTCGTAAATGTAATCCCAATGTGCCAACAGATCCTTGCTTGGTTCTACTGAGCTTACAGGTAACAATCGAATAAACTTGTCTTCCTGCGTCATGGTGTTCACAAACTGGTTATATACGAGGTACAAACTATCGATATGACCAGATTCGAAAGCATCCAGCATCACCTTGATTGAACCAATCAGTTCATGCACACGTGGCGCGTCGCCTAATTGCGTGACTTGGGCAACCATGTTGACTGGCAAGCGGCTAAAAAACGCCGAGGCTTTTTGCCCGATTGCACAGATGTCGACTTGCAGCCCGGCATCAGATTTTGCTTTTATTTCATGCAGCACTTCTTTGAACAGGTTGTTGTTCAAACCACCACATAAACCACGATCGGAAGAAACGATGATATAACCAACACGTTGCGTTTCCTGACGATCTTGCAAATACAAATGTTTGTATTCCGGGTTGGCATGCGCCAAATGCTGAATAACATTCAAAATCTTGTCAGCATAAGGACGGGTTGCCGCCATGCGTTCTTGAGCTTTACGCATTTTACTGGCAGCCACCATTTCCATCGCAGAGGTGATCTTCTGCGTGCTTTTAATGCTTGCTATCTGTGTGCGTATCTCTTTACCGCTAGCCATGAGTTATGCCTCGCTTACCAGCTGCCGTTGGCTTTGAATTTTTCAATCGCGCTGCGCATTTGGCCAGCGATATCGTCATCAAAATTACCAGTGGTGTTGATGGTGTTCATCAGATCAGCATGCTGTGAACGCATGGTTGACAACAATGACGCTTCAAATGAACCGACTTTGCTAACGTCAACATCATCCAGGAAGCCTTCGTTGGCTGAGAACAATGAAATCGCCATTTCAGCAATCGACAATGGTTGATATTGTTTTTGCTTCATCAACTCGGTTACACGTTGACCACGGCTGATTTGTGCGCGGGTTGCTTCGTCAAGGTCAGAAGCAAACTGGGCAAATGCTGCCAATTCACGGTACTGAGCCAAGTCAAGACGTACACCACCACCCAATTTCTTGATGATCTTGGTTTGAGCAGCACCACCAACACGTGATACTGACAGACCAGCGTTAATCGCAGGACGGATACCGGCGTTAAACAAGTCTGTTTCCAGGAAGATCTGACCATCGGTAATCGAAATTACGTTGGTTGGTACGAAAGCAGATACGTCACCAGCTTGGGTTTCGATGATTGGCAACGCAGTCAATGAACCGGTTTTGCCTTTCACTTCACCGTTAGTGAATTTTTCTACGTAATCTTCGTTTACACGTGCTGCACGTTCCAGCAAACGAGAGTGAAGATAGAAAACGTCACCAGGGTAAGCTTCACGACCTGGCGGACGACGCAATAATAATGATACTTGACGGTAAGCCCAGGCTTGCTTGGTTAAATCGTCATAAATGATCAGCGCATCTTCACCTTTGTCACGGAAGTATTCGCCCATTGAGCAACCCGCGTAAGGCGCAATAAATTGCAAAGCAGCTGAATCAGAAGCAGAAGCCGCAACGATGATGGTGTGACCCAAGGCATCGTGTTCTTCCAGTTTACGAACGACGTTCGCGATAGAAGAGGCTTTTTGACCAATCGCGACATAGATACATTTAACGCCTGTACCTTTTTGGTTGATGATGGCATCAACAGCGATAGCGGTTTTACCTGTTTGACGGTCACCGATAATCAACTCACGCTGACCACGACCTACTGGAATCATCGCATCGATTGATTTCAGACCAGTTTGCAATGGTTGGTCGACTGATTTACGAGCGATAACGCCTGGTGCAACTTTCTCAATTGGAGAAGTGCCACTGGCTTGAATATCACCTTTACCATCAATTGGTTTACCCAATGAGTCAACAACACGTCCCAGCAGACCTTCACCTACTGGTACTTCCAGAATGCGGCCAGTACATTTGACTTTATCGCCTTCTGAAATGTGTTGGTAAGCACCTAATACAACGGCACCGACTGAGTCACGTTCCAAGTTAAGGGCCATACCGAAAGTGTTGCCTGGAAACTCAAGCATTTCCCCGGACATGACATCGGCAAGACCATGAATACGCACGATACCATCGGTTACACCGACTACGGTGCCTTCTGTTCGTGCTTCAGTAGCCCCGTCAAAGCTTTCAATTCGCTTTTTAATCAGG
>NZ_JAUSCC010000069.1 GCF_030651745.1 Methylophaga sp. | reverse complement strand
TTCTTCAGCCCACAATGTCATCAGGTTGTTCAATGTATCAGAACCGATACTGGTCAAGTTGCCAGATACACCTGATACAGATTTGTATTCAGGAAGATTTGGATCAACGTCAGCCAGTGTTACGGATGAGAACGCCATCGTCACAGCGGCGCCCAGAACGGCGAGTTTAGTTTTGAACATGAGTGTTCAGCTCCATTGGTTGAGAGAAATAAAGCAACTACAAGCTGCTTACCTGACCTAGTATCGGGCCGGACTGTGACAAGAGTATGAAGTTAATATGACAATTCAATGACAACCGCAGCGATGATCTGAGCTTAGATATCGCTGGGTTCAACCAATTTATTTTCCGGAAAAATGCAGGTAAAACGCGAACCTTGGCCAATCTGGCTATCAATAGTGAGCACCGCATTATGGCGTTGCAGCACATGTTTCACGATGGCGAGCCCAAGCCCCGTTCCCCCCGCTTCACGGGAACGGCCGGAATCAACGCGATAAAACCGTTCGGTAAGTCTTTCCAAATGTCGGGTTTCTATGCCATCACCATGATCAATCACACTGATTGACGGCACATTTTGGTCAACCTGCCAGACAACCTCAATCTCGCACGCTTCCGGCGTATATTTCACCGCGTTAAACACCAGATTGGAAATGGCACTGCGCAGCTCATCGACATCGGCCAGTAACCATTTATCACTGAGGTTCTGCAGGGTTATCTGATGCGCGTTGAAATGTTCCAGACGTTTGGCATCTTCAACAATTGCCGCTAGTAGCCGTGGAATATCCGTTGGTCTGTGTAATAAAGGTTTATCACCGGTTTCCAGTTGCGATAAAGCCAGCAAGTCTTTAATCATTAAATGCATGCGCTGGCTTTGCTGCTGCATCACCGGTAATGCATGACGCCATAAATCAGGATCACTTTCCGTGGTCAGGGTTTCCAGATAACCACGTAATACGGTCAATGGAGTACGTAATTCATGCGACACATTGGCGACAAAATCGCGGCGCATACGTTGCAGTTTTTGGGTTTGGGTAATATCTCTGGCGATCAACAAGCGATCCTTGCTGGCATAACGTACTACTTTAAATTCCAGCTGAATACGCTCATCCATAGGTGATGGAGAGATCACCGCTGTCGGAGCATCGACTTCCATCTCAAGCAAGCTTTGAAATGCCGGATCTCGCACCAGATTATTAACGCGCACACCATTATCTCTAGGCCAGCTGATGCCAAGTAATTCTGTTGCAGAGGTATTGGCCCAACTTACCTGACCAAATTCACCCATTACTACAACTGCATCGGGTAATGCGGCAGTGGCCGACTGAAAACGTTTTAAATAACCTGTGAGTTTTTTCTTGCGGCTGCTGTTTTGTGCCCGCATCTGTTCTATCTGCCGACACACATCATCAATCACCCCTTCGGCTTCAGGCGAGCGATTTTTTTTCGGTTTATCTAACCAGCTTTTTAATTGAAACCATTTGCCTTGCAGCCAGAAAATATAAATAAGTGCCGCAATAAACAGAAAAGCCATCATATGCCCGACTACCAGCCCGACAAAGCCTGCCAAGCTGAGCACGGTCAGTAAACGCCAATAATCCCATTGCATTAGCGTGCTCCGTTATTCAGCAGAAAAACGGTAACCCACACCACGAACGGTTTGCACCAGATTGTCGTGACCACTTGGTTCTAAAGCTTTGCGTAAACGACGAATATGCACATCCACTGTGCGCTCCTCTATATATACAGTGTCACCCCAGACAAAATCTAATAATTGAGAACGGTTATAAGCCCGCTCTGGATTCTTCATAAAGAAATGCAACAAACGGAATTCAGTCGGGCCCAATTCGATTCTTTCACCATTAACGGAAACCCGATGGCTTTTGGTATCCATTACTAATTCTGCCATTTGCAGTTTTTGCGCATCATCGCTATCAATGGGTCGGCAACGACGTAATACGGCTTTGATACGAGCGATCAGCTCTGGGGGTGAAAAAGGTTTGTTGATGTAATCATCTGCACCGACACTGAGACCTTTGACCATATCTTCGCTTTCACCTTTGGCGGTGAGCATAATGACTGGAATTGAAGCCAAAAACTCATTGGCACGCAGTCGTCGGATAAACTCAATGCCATCAATTCCTGGCAACATCCAGTCGAGTAAAATCATGTCAGGCTGCTGGTTTTTCAGCCACTCCAGACCGGACTCTCCATCCTTAGAGGCTTCACAAGTAAATCCTGCCTGACGCAGACTGAAATTAATCATGTCACGTATGGCGGCATCATCTTCCACTAACAAAACCGATATGCTCATGTGCGGGGGTTCCCTGATGTATTTTTGCGTAGCGTAAAGCTTAACGGGCAAATATGACAGTTTGATAACAGCGCTGAAAGCTTTATCAGCTCTGGGCTTGCCGCGGTAACATTTTTGAAATAATGCTGGCGGCGAAAATCATCAATGCTGAAATAACTAAACAAGCAGCCAAGCCGGCAACCTGATAAACCCAGCCGGATAACAAAGTACCAAACAGTCTGCCGGCAGCATTTGCCATGTAATAAAAGCCAACATCCAACGACACACCGGCTGCATCAGCATAAGACACAATCAGATAGGAATGGATCGCCGAGTTAATCGCAAAGATAGCGCCGTAGATCAATAAACCGATAGTTAATGCCGGTAGTACCGCCCATTGAAAATACACAGCGCCAGCAATCAATAAGGGCAACACTAAAAGTGGTAAAGACCATAACCAGACATGATAGCCATCCGGCGCGTTTTGCTTGGAAAAGCCGGTGAGTTTAGGTGCCAACGCCTGCACAATGCCATAGGCAATAACCCATGCCGCCAGCAAAGCGCCGACATAAATCGCTGGCCATTCCAATTGCGCATGCAAAAACACCGGTAGCGCCACAACAAACCAGATATCACGTGAACCAAATAGGAAAAATCGAGCTAACGACAAACGATTCACTGCCGCACTTTTTGACCAGATATCACTGAATTTGGGTTTGTTTTTGGCTTTGCCTAAATCACGCTGCAACATCACGATGCTGAAAATCAACACAACCAATAACACTGCAGCCATAACCAAAATGGCACCACGAAAGCCTATCCATGAAAGCAAAGCGGCACCGACAAAAAAACCTACCCCTTTCAAGGCATTTTTTGAACCGGTGAGAATGGATATCCATTTAAATAAAGTAGATTGTGCGTCATCTGCCACCAGCATTTTGATACTGGATTTGGCGCTCATTTTATTGAGATCTTTGGCAATACCCGAAAGCGCCTGCGCGACCATCACATAGGCTACAGAAAGCCATTGCGGATCCACCAGCAGCATTGCTAAAGCAATAACCTGCAATAACAGGCCCAGATGCATGGTGACATTAAGCCCTAATCTTGCGGCCAGCCACCCACCCACCAGGTTTGTCACAATGCCGAAAAATTCATACAAAACAAACAGCATTGCCACTTCAAGCGGGCTGTAACCAAGCTGATGGAAGAACAACACCACCAACATGCGTAATGCACCATCAGAAACGGTAAACGCCCAATAACTGAAGGTCACCACCAGATATTGCTGAATCGCTACCGGTAAGGCTTTAAGTTTATCCAGCATATTCAAATTTGCCTGAGAAATTTACCAGATGAAGAATATGTCAACTTAATGAATGTTTGATTACAGCATGATGCCTTTTATCATAAAGAAAATGCAGGCTGATAAGGTTGCCGCTGCTGGAACAGTGACGATCCAAGCTGTAACGATCTTTTTCACCATATCGCGTTTTACAAACAGGTTTTTCTTTTCTTTTTTGAGGATTTTTTTGGCTTTTTTCAGCTCAGCTTCTTCTTCGTCAATCAACCGGTAAAGCTCGGTAATACGCTGATATTCCTCAACGGATTTTGCGGGTTTTTTCTCCAGTTTTTTCAACTCGCCGCGCAAGGCATTGAGCATTTTTTTATCATCTCTGATTTCAGCTTTTTCGCGATCAATCTGTCGTTCGATTTTATTAGATTCATCCAGCCATTCACGCAGGAACCCCACCCCGAACACACCGCCAATCGCCACATGCGTGGTGCTGACCGGTAACCCCAACTGACTGGCAATAATGACCGTTAATGATGCTGCCATCGCTATGGAATAAGCTCGCATTTGATCCAGCTCGGTAATTTCACCGCCGACAGTGCGAATCAATCGTGGACCATACAAGCCCAAACCAATAGCTATACCAATAGCCCCGACCGCCATAACCCATATCGGAATACCAGCCTGCGAAGTAATACCGCCGGTCATGATCGCGTCGTTAATCGCGGCTAAAGGCCCGATGGCATTTGCAACGTCATTGGCACCATGGGCAAAACTCAATAATGCAGCAGCAAATATCAATGGAATGGTGAATTGTCCATTCACGCTATGCCGATCGTTTTTCATGCCAGCCATATTTCTTTTGAGTGACTTCTTCACTAAGCCAAAAACCAATAAACCTATAATCAGACCGATGGTTGATGCAGTAGCAAAAGCTGGTTTTGCCCTTGCCTCTATTGAAATCAGTGGCAATGCATTGATCAGCTCCATCCAATGACCCCAGACTTGACCGAGACCTTTTAGAATCAGATATGTCACAAACGCCCAGGCCATTACACCCACATAGACAGGAACCCAGCGATATGAAGCCTGAATTTTATCTTCACGAAAGATGATGGTTTTTTTGATCGCCAATAAAAACAGTGCAGCAATAATGCCGCCCATTAACGGTGAAATGATCCAGGAGCTGACAATCGCTCCCATGGTTCCCCAATTAACAATATGAAAACCAGCGGCGGCCATGCCCGCTCCCATTACCCCGCCGACAATTGAATGCGTCGTCGAAACCGGCGCTCCGGCAAATGTGGCTAGATTCAACCATAACGCTGCCGCTAACAAAGCTGCCATCATGGCCCAGATAAAGCTATCGGTATCGTCGCCGAATTGGTTGAGATCAATGATGCCACCTTTAATGGTCGACACTACTTCACCACCGGCAATGAAAGCCCCTGCGGCTTCGAATATCATGGCGATCATAATGGCACCGCCCATGGTCAATGCCTTGGAACCAACTGCCGGACCGACATTGTTGGCGACATCATTGGCACCGATATTCATGGCCATATAACCACCAAATACGGCGGCGATAGCGAGGAAAAGATTATTGGGGACACCACCTGTTGTGGCGAAGCTGTAAGCGAGGATGGCAGCGAGGAAGAATAAGGCAAAACCTATTCGTGCTATTTCAGCATGGCTTTTTTTATAGGCCTGCTTTTCAAGTTTATGAATGGTTTTGATTTCCACAAGTCACCTGTGCGTTGCCAAAAATGAGGCTAATTATTACAGTTTAACGACAACATGACACCTTGTTACATTCACCCATGTAACAATCGACTGTTAGAATGGTCTGTAACTGCAACGAATCAGTGGCGATCTTTACATGAAACAATTTTTAATCCTGCTTATGCTGCTCAGCAGTTTTTCAGCACAAGCGCGACCCAGCCTATTGGAAAAATTCGGCTTTAATAATGCTGATATGCCTCCTGAAGTAGATGAAGCCTTTGCTTTTGATGCAGTGCTCACCAATCCCGAAACGATTCTGGCCGGTTGGCGAATCATGGAGGGTAATTATCTTTATCAGGATAAAATCCGCTTTGAAATAACCGATAACGACGCGGTGCAGATTGGTGCATTCACCTTGCCCGCCGGGGATATGAAGAATGATGCCTACTTTGGGCTTTCAGAGGTTTATACCCGTGATATACAGCTAAATCTACCCTTGATCCGCAGTCAAACTGACGCAACCTCCCTGACCTTAACGGCTCACTATCAGGGGTGCTCTGAAACCTTTGGTATTTGCTATCCGCCAACTCGCAAGACCATCACTCTAAGTCTGCCCGCTATCAGCGATGCAACAGCGGTAGAAACGCCTGTTGTGCAAGAGATTGCTGCACCAACAGGTATGAGCTCCAATCTAATCAGCCAACAGGAGGAGATTTCACACCGTCTGCAAAACGATAATCTGCTCCAGATTTTGTTTGGATTTCTGGGACTCGGCTTACTGCTCGCCTTTACCCCTTGTGTATTCCCAATGATCCCGATTTTGTCCGGCATCATTGTCGGTCAGGGTGAAAGCATCACCACGCGCCGGGCGTTTGTTTTATCACTGACCTATGTTTTAGCCATGTCGGTGACCTATACCGTTGCAGGCGTTTTAACCGGCCTGCTCGGTGGCAATTTACAAGCGATGCTGCAAAACCCCTGGGTCATATCCAGCTTTGTCGGCATTTTGCTATTGCTGGCATTATCAATGTTTGGCTTTTATGAATTACAGTTACCGCATGGATTGCAGCAACGCCTGCATCAGCTCAGTCATCGTCAGCAAGGCGGCACCTTGTTTGGTGTGGCTTTGATGGGTCTGTTATCAGGATTAATTGTCGGACCGTGCCTGGCACCGCCTTTAGCCGGAGCCTTGTTATTTATCAGTCAGCATGCTGATCCCGTATTAGGTGGTGCCGCTTTGTTTGCCATGAGTATCGGCATGGGCATACCGTTATTGATCATCGGCACCTCAGCAGGCACGTTGTTACCCAAAGCAGGCCGCTGGATGGAAAACATCAAAGCATTTTTTGGGGTAATGCTGATCGCATTGGCCATCTGGATGCTGGATCGTATTCTGCCAGGCTGGGCAATTTTATTTATGAGTGGCGCCTTGTTAATAATTACCGCGGTTTATCTTGGCGCACTGAATAATTTGCCGATTGAGGCTACCGGCTGGCAAAAATTCTGGAAAGGTCTCGGGCTGTTGTCACTTATCAGTGGCGCTTTGTTATTAATTGGTAGTGCCAGTGGCGGACAATCTATTTTGCAGCCTTTGCATAAACTGAGTGTTGGCAATGCCAGCTCAACTTCTCAACCAAGTCTGCAATTTGCTTATGTAAATTCAATTGAAGAACTTGAATCCGCGTTAAACCTCAGCAATAAACCGGTAATGCTGGATTTTTATGCCGACTGGTGTACCGATTGTAAGGCTATGGAACAAACCACTTTCCGGGATGCTCAGGTGGTCAGTACTTTGCAGAACTTTACGTTGTTGAAAGTCGACCTCACAGATAACACCAATGCGCATCAAGCATTATTAAAAGCCCTGCGGGTATTTGGTCCGCCAAGCATGTTGTTTTATGACAAAAATGCTGAAGAATCCACCTCACATCGTTTGGTTGGTCATGTCTCTGCTGCCCAGTTGAACGCTCATTTGGCGGATTTCCTGGCCCAACAAACGAAATAACAAGAATAGCTGTATTTCGGCGAAATTAGCGACAAAAAGCCGGATTTTTAGTTAAAAAGCTGGACAATAAAGTGCTGGCTGGTGCAAAATCCCGCCTTATATTTCCAGTGTTGGTGTGTTGTTGTTATGGCGAAATTTCTAGTATTGCATGGCCCCAATCTGAATTTGTTGGGTCAGCGCGAGCCTGAAATTTATGGAGCCACTACCCTCGACGATATCAATACTCGATTGCAACAGTTGGCACAGGCTGATGGCCATCAGCTCAATTTTCTGCAAAGCAATGCTGAACATGAACTCATCTCTGCCATACAGTCAGCCCGTCAACAGTATGATTTTATTTTAATAAACCCCGCAGCTTTTACCCATACCAGTGTGGCACTTCGTGATGCATTAGCTGCGATAGCAATACCTTTTATCGAAATACATTTGTCCAATGTGCATCGTCGTGAGGCGTTTCGTCAGCAGTCCTATTTTTCGGATTTGGCTGTCGGCGTAATTTGCGGACTCGGTGCACAAGGCTATGAATTGGCATTACAAGCTGCCATTACACACACCAACCATCAAGGCTAAATCATGGATATTCGTAAAATAAAAAAATTGATTGATTTGATTCAGGAATCGGATGTTGCAGAGATCGAAATTTCTGAAGGTGAAGAATCTGTTCGTA
>NZ_JAUSCC010000055.1 GCF_030651745.1 Methylophaga sp. | reverse complement strand
CAAACGTTTTGTTCAACCCAATCTTGAAAACTAACGCGTTTATTAGATTTATTAGCCATGCTGATTCCCTCAAATATTCGCTGCAGTTGCCATTTCGGCAGATGGTTTTGCAATCGCGCGGCGAATAGTCACTGTTACGTTGAACAGCATGATGACCGCACCCAGGAAGAAAATCAGTCCACCAATAGCACGCATAGCGTAATAAGGATGCATCTGTGCGACTGACTCAACAAAGGTATATGCCAAGTTGCCGTATTCATCATAAGCACGCCACATCAAACCTTGCATAATGCCCGACACCCACATTGCAGTGATATAAATTGCTGTACCGATGGTCGCCATCCAGAAATGCAAGTTAACCAGCTTGACGGAATACATGGTTGTCCCCCACATCCGCTCAACCATGTGATACAACGCACCTACGGAAACCATTGCTACCCAGCCGAGAGCGCCTGAGTGAACATGACCGATAGTCCAGTCAGTGTAGTGTGATAATGCGTTTACTGTTTTCGAAGCCATAACCGGACCTTCGAAAGTAGACATCGCGTAGAACGCCAAAGAGACAATCAGGAAACGTAAAATATAATCTGTACGTAATTTATCCCAGGCACCGCTCAGCGTGAACATACCGTTTAATGCGCCACCCCATGATGGAATAATCATCGCAAGAGAAATAGCAGCACCTAAAGAACCGGTCCAATCTGGTAATGCTGTGTATTGCAGATGGTGAGCACCTAACCAGACATAACCAAACACCAGAGCCCAGAAATGGATAACCGATAAACGGTAAGAATAAACAGGGCGGTTAGCCTGTTTAGGAACAAAGTAGTACATGATGCCAAGGAAACCCGCTGTCAGGAAGAAACCAACGGCGTTATGGCCCCACCACCACTGAATCATCGCATCTTGCACACCAGAGAAAATTGAATACGATTTCCACATGCTGACCGGAATCGCCAAACTGTTGACCACATGAAGATAGGTAATCATGATCATCATGGCCAAGAAGAACCAGTTGGCGACATAAATATGCGAAACCTTACGGATTGATAAGGTCATGATGAAATTGAACATGTAGCTGATCCAGACCACAGCAATCAAAATATCCAGCGGCCATTCAAGTTCAGCATATTCTTTTGATTGAGTTAAGCCTAAAGGCAGTGTGATGATGGCGCCGAGAATAATCAGGTTCCATCCCCAAAAGGTGAACCAGGCCAATTTATCACTCCAGAGTCTTACTCCAGAGGTACGCTGCACAACATAGAATGCTGTAGCCATTAACGTCGAGCCACCAAAGGCAAAAATTACCGTATTGGTATGTAGTGGACGTAATCGACCGAAACTAATGTAAGGATTATCAAAATTAAGATCTGGCCAGGCTAACTGCGATGCAATAAATACACCCATACCCGTTCCGGCAACCAAATAGACCACCGCCATATAGGAGAACCATTTGACCACTTCAAAGTTGTACTGTTGTTTCGCCTGCATAGCGATCACACCTTTTCTCTCATGAAAACTCTCTCACTGCTTCTTTTAATTATTCTCAGAAACAGAACCCAATTTCATACTGCCCAACAATCAAGCTCGACAAATTTTACCGCAAAACAACAGTGTTGATGTTTTCAAATCCGTGATCCAGATCAACTTTGCCGGTTTTGCTAAGTCTTTTGCCACAAATTACGAGTCTATATGTTATTTCGCAATTTTTTGCGTTAACTAAACTAGGGGAATTTTCCTGACTTCATTAGGTGTGGTCAAGTTTAAGCGACACCTGCGATCAACGAATCAATGATAACTAACCTAAAAACAAGGGTTTAAACCCTATGCTTAATATGGGTATTTATATCGGCAACCGCAAACCTGTGAACATCACCCGCACTCAGTAGCGAAATTAACAAGCAGTATAGGCTTTCTGCCTTCATTTAATAACAAATTGTAGGTCCGGCAGGCAGCGCCAAGCGACATAATTTCCAGTGAAATTCCGTATTTGGCAAAAGTGTGGGTGATTTTGATCGAGTGGGATGTAAGACCGTCGTCATTCATCATAATGACAACGTCGGCTTGAAAGGATTTTATTTTTTCAATCTGTGCATCGCTGATATTTTCATCGAAGCGATTAAGATCCGGTGCATCAAATATGCCCTCAGGAGTGAGAATGCAATTATGCGTGATCTGTTGTTGAGGTTGATTTGTAGATTGAATCAGTAGAAAGCCGTCGCCATAACTTTTTATTACAAGAGCGTCAGTAACGGCTTCCTGACTAATTTTCATTTTTTAATTAAAAACCAGCAGCATTATTTACGCGATCACGTAATTCTTTTCCTGGTTTAAAATGCGGTACATATTTTTCATCAAGTTTAACGGATTCACCACTTTTTGGATTACGGCCCACTCTGGGTGGACGGTGATGCAAGGTGAAACTGCCAAACCCTCTAATCTCAATACGATCGCCGCGTGACAGACAATCACTCATCTGTTCAAGAATTAACTTCACCGCTAGTTCAACGTCTCGATAATTCAATAGAGATTGTTTTTCGGATAGTATTTCTATCAAATCAGACTTGGTCATAATTTCCTAGATTCCCGGCAGTAGACTTTGGGTTATGCCTTAACGTTAAGGCAGCTGTGTAACAAGAAAAAATAAGCATCCGGCAAATTACCGGATGCTTATAAATGAACAGATTAGCTATCTTTCTGATTCATTTGTTCTTTCAGCAAATCACCTAAAGTGGTATTGCCGGAACTAACATTGCTGTACTCTTTCACTGCTTCGGATTCTTCTTGATCATCCTTCGCTTTAATAGACAGAGTCAGCGTGCGGTCCTTGCGTGACATTCCTGTAAATTTAGCTTCGACTTCATCGCCGACATTCAGCACTTTGCTGGCATCTTCGATACGTTCGCGCGAAATATCCGCAACACGAACATAACCTTCAACGCCTTCAGCCAATTCAATTGTTGCACCTTTAGCATCAACTTCAGTGACCTTACCAGTGACAACAGAACCGCGTGGGTGCTCAGACAAATAGGCAGAGAAAGGATCATCCTGCAATTGTTTGATACCCAGAGAAATGCGTTCACGCTCAGGATCAATTGCCAATACTACGGCTTCAACTTCATCGCCTTTCTTGAAGTCACGAATCAGTTCTTCGTTTTCTTCTTCCCAAGAAATATCTGACAAGTGAATCAGGCCGTCAATACCACCGTCCAAACCAATGAAGATACCGAAATCAGTGATTGATTTGATAGCGCCACTGACTTTGTCACCTTTGTTATGAGTCATTGAGAACTCTTCCCAAGGGTTGGTTTGGCACTGTTTGATACCCAGTGAGATACGACGACGTTCTGCGTCGATATCCAGAACCATAACTTCAACTTCTTCGCCTAATGTGACCAGCTTGGAAGGATGTACGTTTTTGTTAGTCCAGTCCATTTCAGACATGTGAACCAAACCTTCAACGCCATCTTCGATTTCAACAAAGCAGCCGTAATCAGCGATGTTGGTTACTTTACCTTGAATGCGTGTGCTGTTCGGGTAACGACGAGCGATATCTTTCCAAGGATCGTCGCCTAATTGTTTCAGGCCTAACGATACACGTTCACGATCTTTATCAAATTTCAGAACCTGAACATCGATTTCATCACCGATGGCAACAACTTCTGAAGGATGTTTAACACGTTTCCATGCCATATCAGTGATATGCAACAGACCATCAATACCGCCAAGGTCAACAAACGCGCCGTAATCTGTCAGGTTCTTAACGATACCTTTAACGACTTTGCCTTCTTCCAATGTTTCCAGAAGGGCTTCGCGTTCTACACTGTTCTCAGCTTCCATAATGGCACGGCGAGAGACAACGATATTGTTACGTGGGCGATCCAGCTTAATCAGTTTGAACTCAAGCTCTTTGCCTTCGAGGTGTGAAGTATCACGAATAGGACGCACATCAACCAGTGAACCTGGCAGGAATGCACGGATGTTTTCCAGATCAACAGTGAAACCACCCTTAACTTTTCCAGAGATAATCCCCAGAACCGTTTCATTGGCTTCAAATGCGTGTTCCAATCTGATCCATGCTTCAGCCGCTTTGGCTTTTTCACGTGATAATAATGTCGCACCAAATCCATCTTCCAGTGTTTCCAGAGAAACATCGACCAAATCACCAACAGAAACGGTGATTTCACCTTTTTCGTTCATGAATTCGGCAACTGGGATAGCGCCTTCAGATTTCAGACCTGCGTTAACCATAACAACATCAGGACCAACATTGACTACCGTACCGGTAACAATTTTGCCTGGTTGCATTGGGGTTGCGTTTAGACTCTCTTCAAAGAGATCAGCAAAGCTTTCGCTCATTATAAATATCCTTGATCCTGTATCGATAACAGAATCGCCCGTTAGACCTGCAAATGCAGGAAATTAACAAAAAACTTAACTGGAACACCCAGCTAAGTACCCTAATAAATCAGCCGATTAATGCACTGACCTTTTCTAAAACAGCTTCGATTCCGAGTTGTGTTGAATCCATAATAACGGCATCATCGGCAGGCCGCAGGGGCGCTACCTCACGTTGCATATCTCGTTCATCACGTTCGGATATTTCGGCTACGAGATCGGAAAGGTTACTATCAATTCCTTTCTCTTTCAACTGCTTATATCGTCTCTCCGCCCGAACCTCGGCACTGGCTGTCAAAAAGACTTTAAATGCTGCGTCAGGAAACACTACTGTTCCCATATCGCGCCCATCTGTGACCAAACCCGGCGGCTGACGAAAATCGCGTTGTCTTTGCAATAAAGCTGCACGTACCGCCGGAAATGCGGCAACTTTTGATGCGGCATTACCGGCTTGCTCTGAGCGAATCAACAAAGAAACATCTTTGCCTTGCAAAATTACCTGCAACTGACCATGGTTTAATAAAAACTGAACATCCAAGTGCTCAGCCAGTTTGGCCAAAGCAGATTCATCAGCTAAATCAATCTGTTGCATAAGTGCGGCTTGTGCCAAAACACGATAAATGGCACCGCTATCCAGATAATGCCAACCCAATTTTTCTGCCATACGTTGCGCTAACGTACCCTTACCAGAACCGCTAGGGCCATCAATAGTTAAAACGGGTATTTCAGACATCGAAAGCATCAATCTGTAAGCCGCTGTTAGTCGCTAATTCCACAAAATTCGGGAATGAAGTGGCGACATTGGCGCAATCGTTAATCTGTATGGCACCGCCCGCCTGCAATGCTGCCATGGCAAATGACATGGCAATACGATGATCACCATGACTATTCACTTCTCCGCTACCGATTACTCCACCCTCGATGATCATGCCATCAGCTGTTGGCTGCGCATCGATTCCCAGCGTTTGTAAACCATCAGCCATGACCTGAATACGATCACTTTCTTTAACCCGTAATTCTTCTGCACCGGTCAAGACTGTGCGGCCTTCTGCACAAGCTGCAGCAATAAATATTGCCGGGAATTCATCAATGGCGAGTGGCACCTGGTCTTCTGGAATTTCAATGCCGGTCAATGGCGCGTAGCGAACCCGAATATCAGCAACTGGTTCGCCGCCGGTCACGGCTTCATTGCTGAGGCTTATGTCCGCGCCCATCTGACGCAGAATATTAATCACACCAATTCGTGTTGGGTTGATGCCAACGTGTTGCAGCGTGATATCCGATCCCGGCGCAATTGCAGCTCCCACCATAAAAAATGTAGCCGATGAAATATCAGCGGGTACATCAATTTTGGTTGCAGTTAATTTGCCACCGCCCTGAATACTGATCCGATTACCCTGTACTTGAACGGGATAGCCCATGCCCTGCAACATGCGTTCAGTATGATCACGGGTCGGAGCAGGTTCTGTCACACTGGTTGTGCCTTCGGCATACATGCCAGCCAATAACAGACAGGATTTCACCTGAGCACTGGCCATCGGTAAATCATAATTAATCGCTGTTAATTTATTACCACCATGAATAGTCAAAGGCGGTTTCCCATCGGCGCTGTCGATTCGGGCGCCCATCAATGCCAAAGGATCGGTTACCCGACGCATTGGCCTGACTGATAATGATTTGTCTCCGGTCATGGTCACATCAAATGACTGACCTGAAAGTAACCCGCTTAATAAACGGATAGAAGTGCCAGAGTTACCAACATATACATCTTTTTCTGGTGCTTTAAGACCATGCATACCGACACCGTGCACCGTGACTTTGCCTTCTACCGGGCCTTCAATTTGAACGCCCATTGCACGAAAAGCCGCCAGCGTTGCCAGTGCATCTTCACCTTCAAGAAAACCGGTTACCTCGGTGACACCTTCGGCCAGCGAACCCAGCATGATTGAACGGTGTGAGATGGATTTATCTCCGGGCACACGAAAACTGCCTGTTAATTTTCCACCGGCCTGTACCACAAATTTACGATCTTGTTGCCCGCTCACGCTGTTGTTCACTCCCATTACACTTCGCTGTTATCTTTCAAATCTGGATCGGCAAAACGGCTGTCTCTGGCCCGTTTTGCCCGGCCAAAGACATCAATAAGAAAATCACCATCATCTTGCCGAATAGCCTGTTCAATCTGATCCAGACCGCTACGATATTGTTGTAATAATTCTAAAATCGCATTGCGATTACCCAGACAGATATCGCGCCACATCACCGCATCACTTGAGGCAATACGGGAAAAATCACGAAACCCGCCAGCGGCATAACGTAAGACTTCATCGCAGTCTTCACGTTTCGCCAACATACCTACCAGATTAAAGGCTAAAACATGTGGTAAGTGACTGGTGGCAGCAAGCACCACATCATGGTGTTCAACGTCCATTTCAAAGACATCTGCCCCGGCCTGCTGCCACATTTGACGCACTTGTTCGAGGGCGTTTTTGTCTGTTTCAGCAACAGGGGTTAAGACCACGCGATGTTGCTGATATAGCTCGGCAAAAGCCGCTGATGGTCCGCTTTTCTCAGTACCGGCTATCGGATGTCCTGGAACAAAAAGATTAAACTTTTCTCCCAGAGCCTGACGTGCCCCATCAACAACCTGCTGTTTGGCACTACCACCATCGGTCACAATTGCCTGTGGTTTGAGATGAGGAGCTATTTGCTCAAACACCGCACGCATCGCGCCCATTGGCACAGCGACAAATACCATATCGGCATCAGCAACCGCCTCGGCCAGCGATTCGGCTGCATTATCGATAATGCCTAGCGTTAAGGCTTCATCACGTGCTTCTTTCGATCGCGAGTAACCCGTGACCTGTTCAACCAGTCCAGCTTTTTTTAATGCCAAAGCCAGTGAGCCACCTATCAGCCCAACACCAAGAATTGCCAGATTTTTAATCATTTGGCCTCAGACAAACTGTTTGCAAGCGCTGTAAGGCAACGTTGATTCTCATGTTCAAGCCCAATACTGATACGTAAATGCGTTGGCAAACCATAACCCGCTACCGGTCTGACAATGACGCCTTGCTGCAATAACTTTTCATAAACCTCAGCTGCATTTGTGGCGACATCAACACAGATAAAATTAGCTTTAGACGGAATATAGCTAAGCCCCAGCTCATTGAAACCATCAATGTATTGCTGCATGCCTTCATTATTAACCTGCTTGGCACGTTGCAAATAATCTTCATCACCCAGCGCAGCAATCGCTGCACACATTGCCAAATGATTAACATTAAATGGCTGACGCAAACGATTGAGCAAATCGGCAATTTCCGGACTCGATAAAGCAAAACCAACCCGCAACCCAGCCAGACCATAGGCCTTGGAAAAGGTGCGACAGATAATCAAATTCGGAAAGGTATTCAGCCAATCGATACTGTTCTGCTCATTATCACCGTATTCCACATAGGCTTCATCCAGCACAACAATCACATTGTCCGGCACCGCCTGCAAAAAGGCGTAAACCTCACTAGCAGGAAGATAAGTACCAGTAGGGTTATTCGGGTTGGCGATAAAAATCAATTTGGTTTTAGATGTAATCGCTTGCTGCATAGCCGGTAAATCATGGCCATAGTCTTTGGCTGGCACTTCTACCAATTTGGCACCTATCGCCTGAGCAACCAGTGCATAAACCGCAAAAGCATGCTGAGCAAACATCACTTCATCTACAGGTGAAGCAAAACAACGGGCAATCAGTTCCAATACATCATTTGAGCCATTACCCAAGGTAATCTGCTTGGCATCAACCTGAAATTTTTCAGATAAAGCCAGTTTTAAAGAATACCCATTACCATCCGGGTAGCGTGTTAAATCACGTGTTGCCAGCGCAATTGCAGCCTGAGCTGCCTGAGAGGGTCCGATTGGGCTCTCATTTGAAGCCAGTTTAATAACATCTCTTACGCCATATTGACGCTGCAATTCCTCTATCGGTTTTCCCGGCACATAAGGCTGCAAACCGGCAATACTTTCTACCGCTAAATCGCACAGATTCATTTTTGCTCCGCTGGTTTTCTAAAACTATCCAAGATCAGCAACACCGCGCCGACACAAATGGCGGCATCTGCGATATTAAATGCCGGCCAGTGATAACTGCCAACATAGACGTCAATAAAATCGACCACATACCCGTAAATAAAACGATCGATCACATTGCCAATAGCACCACCAATAATCAGTGATATCGCAATGGCTTCAAGCTTGGCCTGTGACTTCAGTCGAGACAACCAGATAATCAACACAATCGAAACAGTGACCGCCAAAACGATAAAAAACCAGCGCTGCCAACCTCCGGCTCCTGCAAGAAAACTGAAGGCTGCACCACTATTATGAGCCAGAGTAAAATTGAAATACGGCATTACCGCCACGGTTTGATAGAGATCCAACCAATTGGACATAATCACTTTTGTCAGTTGATCTAACGCAATGATCAACGCACTTACCCATAACCACTTCAACATTGTTTTTGCCTCAAGCAAAACGGCGGTTTTCGCCGTTGCCTTCAATATTTTCAACACAGCGACCACACAGCTCTGGATGATCGGCATGACTTCCAACATCTTCCGTCTGATGCCAGCAGCGCTCACAACGTGCATTGGTCGAAGCATGAATATCCACGGCAAGCCCACTCAAACCAGTTTGAATTGCCGTGGCAGATTTATCCGCGAATGAAAAATATTTTGCTGATGATGTGATTAAGACAAATTTCAGTTCATCGCTAGCTTTATTCAATATCGTCAGCAACGGTTCATCAGCGTACAAAGCTACATCGGCAGTTAAACCACCTTTTACTTCACCTTGATTACGTTTATTTTCAAGTTCTTTGGCAACAGCATCCCGCACAGCAAATAACTGCTGCCATTCTGCAACTGATAACGCACTATCAACTGATAAGGATGCCAAATGCTGATACCAGTCATTCAATAACACCGAAGCATTACGCTTGCCTGGAATAAACTCCCACAGCTCATCAGCAGTAAAACTCAAAATCGGCGCGATCCAGCGTGTTAATGCCTCAAGAATATGGAACATCACTGTTTGTGACGAACGACGTCCAAGACTGTCCGTTGGCATTGTGTATTGACGATCCTTGGTGATATCCAGATAAGCACTGCCCAGCTCATTGGCACAGAAGTTATGCACTTTCTGATAAATCAAATGGAACTGATAACTTTCATAGGCCGCCAGGATTTCCAGCTGCAAATGATATGCGCGATCCAAAACCCAACGATCTAACGGTAACAATTCATCGGTAGCCACCAGATTGCTTGCAGGGTCAAAATCATTCAGATTCGATAATAAATAACGTGCAGTATTACGAATACGTCGATAAGAGTCGGCGGTGCGTTTGAGGATTTCATCCGACACACTCATTTCAGCACTGTAATCGGTAGCTGCTACCCACAGACGAATAATGTCCGCACCCAGGTTATTCACCACTTTTTGCGGTGAAACCGTGTTGCCCTTGGATTTGGACATTTTTTTGCCTTCGGCATCCACAGTAAAACCATGAGTCAATACAGACTTGTAGGGTGCTTTGCCAGTAGTGGCAACCGAAGTCAATAAGGATGACTGAAACCAGCCACGGTGTTGATCACTGCCTTCCAGATAGAGATCAGCAGGACGTTGCAAACCGTCACGACGGGTTAACACACAGGCATGCGACACACCGGAATCAAACCAGACATCCAGCGTATCGATAACTTTGAAATAATTGTCGGCATCGGCACCAATCAGCTCGCTGGCGTCCATATCAAACCAGGCATCAATGCCTTTTTGTTCAACAGCTAATGCCACTTTTTCGATCAGTGCTTTCGAGTCAGGATGTAATTCCCCGCTTTGTTGATGCACAAATAACGGGATCGGCACGCCCCAGGTACGCTGACGGGAGATACACCAGTCCGGACGACCTGTCACCATATTTTCAATACGTTTTTGGCCCCAGTCAGGCATCCATTTGGTTGCTGCAATAGCCTGCATTGCCTGATCGCGCAGACCATTCTGCTCCATGCTGACAAACCATTGAGGCGTGGCGCGGAAAATGATCGGCGTTTTATGCCGCCAGCAATGTGGATAGCTGTGACGAATATCGACATGACAAAGCAAGGCCGATTTTTCTTTTAATAATTCGATGACTAGTGGATTGGCTTTAAATACCGATTCACCAGCAAATACCGGGGTGTCAGGTAAAAACACACCGTTACCACCGACCGGATTATCAACTTCCAGTTTATATTTAAGACCTACGATATAGTCATCCTGACCATGACCCGGAGCGGTATGTACTGCGCCAGTACCAGCATCAGTGGTGACATGATCGCCTAAGATGACTGGCACTTTACGATCGTAAAACGGGTGCTGAAGCAATAAACCTTCCAGCTCAGCACCTTTACAACGGGCGATGACTTCACCGGTTAACTGATAACGTTCCAGGGCTTTTTCATAAAGTGCTTCAGCCAACACCAAACGTTCATCAGCACATTGCACCACGACATACTCTAAATCAGGGTGCAGACACACGGCCTGATTCGCTGGCAATGTCCAGGGTGTGGTAGTCCAGATAGCGATGCCGACCGGGCCATTACCGTTGTTTGGGCAGGCATTATCAAATGCAGCAACATCCACCAGTTGAAAACGTACATCAATTGCCGGTGAGGTTTTATCTTCATATTCGACTTCGGCTTCGGCCAAGGCAGATCCACAATCCACACACCAATGCACGGGTTTTACGCCTTTGTGCAGATGACCATTTTCAATGATTTCACCCAAAGTGCGGATAATGTCAGCTTCAAACTGAAAATCCATTGTCAGATAAGGGTTATCCCAATCTGCCAATACACCCAGACGATTGAAATCTTCACGTTGTCCATCAACCTGCTTGGCCGCATATTCACGACAAGCCTGACGAAACTCTGCCGGGCTCACTTTAACGCCTGGTTTGCCAACTTTTTTCTCGACATTTAATTCGATAGGCAGCCCATGGCAATCCCATCCGGGAACATACGGTGTGTCAAAGCCACTAAGCGTTTTAGACTTAAGAATAATATCTTTAAGAATTTTATTGACGGCATGACCAATATGGATATCGCCATTGGCATACGGAGGGCCATCGTGCAGAATGAATTTCTGTTTACCGTGATTGGTCTCCCGCAACTGCCGGTAAAGGTCTTGCTCCTGCCAACGCTTTAAAATCACAGGTTCGCGAGTAGGCAGTCCCGCTTTCATCGGAAACTCAGTCGCAGGAAGATTTAAAGTGTGTTTGTAGTCGGCCACAAAACGTCTCGTTGTCGTCAAATAATAAAGCGCTCGATTATACGGGTTTTTCGCGCCGACCTAAATCACTGAAAACAGTTTGTTTTGGCTTTGACTGATGCTAAGGCCTGATTTCCAGTAAAATGCACAACCAATATCCATTATGTAAATTCAAGAGCACCAAATTCGATGACTGCAACGGAAAAAGTGATCATTAAAGGCATCACTGAAGACGGCGATAAATTCCGTCCCAGCGATTGGGCGGAAAGATTGTGCGGTGCAGT
>NZ_JAUSCC010000051.1 GCF_030651745.1 Methylophaga sp. | reverse complement strand
CCTGATGATGTAAACAGCATCGGTTATTCACACAATAGAGACAGGATTTATGGCTTCCGATTTATCCAAGTACAGAAATATTGGTATTTTCGCTCACGTTGACGCGGGCAAAACCACCACAACCGAACGTATCCTTAAACTGACCGGCAAAATCCATAAGTCTGGTGAAGTACATGATGGTGAATCCACAATGGACTTCATGGATCAGGAAGCCGAGCGCGGTATTACTATCCAGTCAGCGGCGACAACCTGTGAATGGAAAGGTCACCGCCTGAACGTTATCGACACTCCAGGCCACGTTGACTTCACTATCGAAGTTTATCGTTCACTGAAAGTACTTGACGGTGGTATCGGTGTTTTCTGTGGTAGTGGTGGTGTTGAACCGCAATCAGAAACCAACTGGCGTTATGCGAATGACTCTGAAGTTTCCCGTCTGATCTATGTCAACAAATTAGACCGTATTGGTGCTGACTTCTACCGCGTTGTAAAACAGGTTGAAGACGTTCTGGCGGCCACTCCGCTGGTTATGGTTTTGCCAATCGGTATTGAAGATGAATTTACCGGTGTTGTCGATTTGCTGACTCGCAAAGCGTGGATATGGAAAGATGACAAGAGCGCTGAAGATTACACCATCGAAGAGCCACCTGCAGATATGGCTGACGCTATTGAAGAATGGCGTGAAAAACTGATCGAAACTGCTGTAGAGCAAGACGACGATCTGATGGGTAAATATCTGGATGGTGAAGAGCCTTCTATTGAAGATCTGAAAAGATGTATCCGTAAAGGTACACTGCAATTGGATTTCTTCCCGACTTACTGTGGTAGCTCATTCAAAAACAAAGGTATGCAGTTGGTACTGGATGCAGTTGTTGATTATCTGCCTGATCCAACTGAAGTTGATCCACAACCAGAAGTTGACTTGGAAGGTAATGAAACTGGCAAGCACGCCATTGTTGATATCAAAGGCCCATTGCGTGCCTTGGCATTCAAAATCATGGATGACCGTTTTGGCGCGTTGACTTTCGTTCGTATCTACTCTGGCGAATTGAAAAAAGGCGACACCATTCTGAATACCTTCACCGGTAAAACAGAACGTGTTGGCCGTATGGTCGAAATGCATGCCAATGACCGTAACGAACTTGATTATGCTCATGCAGGTGACATCATCGCCATCGTTGGTATGAAAGACGTTCAGACTGGTCACACATTGTGTGACCCGAAAAACCCAGCCACATTGGAACCAATGGTGTTCCCGGATCCCGTTATCTCAATCGCCATTGCGCCTAAAGATAAAGCTGCTGCTGAAAAAATGGGTGTCGCACTGGGTAAAATGATTAAAGAAGATCCATCTTTCCGTGTTGAAACCGACGAAGACAGCGGTGAAACCATCATGAAAGGTATGGGCGAATTACATTTAGATATCAAAGTAGATATCCTGAAACGTACTCATAACGTTGATGTTATCGTTGGTGAGCCACAAGTGGCCTACCGTGAAACCATCACGAAAAAAATTGAAGACAGTTACACCCACAAGAAACAATCTGGTGGTTCTGGTCAGTTTGGTCGTATTGATTACATTATCGAACCAGGTGAGCCAGGCAGTGGTTTCAACTTTGAATCGACTGTAACAGGTGGTAGTGTTCCTCGTGAATACTGGCCAGCTGTTGAAGCCGGCTTCAAGAAAATGATGGGCCGTGGTGTTTTAGCTGGTTTCCCATTACTTGATGTTAAAGTAAACCTGTTTGATGGTGCCTTCCATGCCGTGGATTCATCAGCAATGGCCTTTGAAATTGCTGCGATGGGCGCTTTCCGTCAAACCATTCCGAAAGCGGGTCCACAATTGTTGGAACCAATCATGAAAGTAGACGTGTTCTGCCCGGATGATAACGTCGGTGATGTTATCGGTGACTTGAACCGTCGTCGTGGCATGATCAAATCGCAAGATGCGGGCGCAACAGGTGTACGTATTAAAGCTGAAGTACCACTGAGCGAAATGTTCGGTTACATCGGCTCGCTGCGTACCATGACTTCAGGCCGTGGTCAGTTCTCTATGGAGTTCCTGCACTATCTGCCATGCCCACGTAACGTGTCAGAAGAAGTTATCAAAGAAGTTAAAGAGCGCGAAGCCGCTGCGAAGAAATAAGCAGTTCGCTAACAGCTTGATTGAGAAAGGGGCGTTTATCGCCCCTTTTTTGTGCCTGTTATTTCGAATTTGAAGAGGGAAGGGAATCACGAGATTGGTCAAGCTGATACCGCTACTCTCTTTCAACCACATCTCAACTAATTAGCTTTTCAGTCAATTTTGACGCTTCTAATCATGTGATTATCCAAGGCAAATGAACCTGGGAGCTCTTACCAGGCAACATTAAACAGTCCTCTAGTTTGCACTCTTTGGACTTTATCTTGTAAGATGCTATTGATTCTCATTTGCATAAAGTCCGGCTAAGGAAAGCATTTTGTCAAAGCTTCACTTTCAACAACAAGCTGATATTCATACATTGTATAGCGACCATCATGGTTGGTTGTACAGTTGGTTACGCCGACAGTTGGGTTGTTCTCACAGTGCTGCCGATTTAGCTCAGGATACCTATGTCCGGATCATTAGTTCGACACGCATACCGGCAAAGGATCAAGCTCGGATCTATTTAGTTCAAATCGCCAAAGGCTTGGTTATTGATCGGTATCGTCGCCAGAAAATAGAGCAAGCTTATCTGGAAGCTATAACACATCAGTCGGAAGACTCTGTTGTATCACCCGAAGAACAAATGCTCGCTCTTGAAGCCTTGTTAAAAATTGATGAAATGCTGTTTGGCTTAAAACCCCGGGTGCGTGAAACCTTCCTGTTATCGCGTTTTGATGGGCTAACCTACAATGAAATCGCAAAGCGTTTAAATGTTTCTGTCGCAACAGTCAGAAAAGATATGTTGGTTGCGATGCAGGGATGTATCAATATCATGGCATATTAAATCTTTATAAATGTCTTTACCGCCTAGCAATATTACTGAAACTGCCAAACAAAAAGCGCTTGAATGGCAAGTTATCTTGTGGTCTGGAGCCGTGACTGATGAAGAGTGGTCATCATTCTCTTCATGGCTTAAGGCAGAAAGCGAGAATCAGCAAGCATGGGACTGGCTACAACAGGTTAATAAACCGCTCAACCAAGTTCCGGAGCGTATTGCCAGTAATGTTTTACGCCAGGATTCTCCATCAATTTCTCGTCGAAAAATGTTGGCCGGCTTGGGCTTAATGTCAGGTTTCGCGGTCATCGGTTATGGTGTTCAAAAAACTGAACGTTGGCATACAGTTATTGCTGATCTTACAACCAGAAAGGGTGAGCAGCGCAGTATTACGTTGCCTGATGGAACGCTGATTACACTAAATACGGATAGTGCTGTAGATGTGAATTTCACTGATACCAAGCGTAGGCTACGTCTGTATCGTGGAGAAATTATGGTTGTCACCGCCAAAGATAGTTTTGCAACTCCTCGTCCGTTTGTTATCGAAACTCGGGCCGGACAAATTTTCCCTATTGGTACTCGTTTTAGCGTTCGTCAACTTGATGAAAAACATTATCAGACTCAGGTAAGCGTTTTTGAAGGTGCTGTTGAAGTTCACTCACAAGCTGGAATCGTGAGACAAATCAAAGCAGGGGAGCAAACTAGTTTTTCACCGAATACTTTTAACCTGTTAATGCCTGTTGAAGCTCAAAGCAGTGCGTGGGCACAGGGTAAATTGATTGTTGAACGTCAAAAATTAGGTGACTTTGTTAATGAACTCAGCCGCTATCGTCACGGTGTTTTGCGTTGTGATCCCTCAGTAGCTGATTTAGTCGTTTCAGGTGTTTATCTGCTGGATAACACCGATGCCATTTTACATTCGTTGCAACAGGGCTTACCGATACAGATCCGCAGCTTTACGCGTTACTGGATTACGTTAAGCTCACCATCTTAAAAAAGTTATAAAAAAAGTAGCACTTTTTCTTTCTCGTTCGGAATAACAGATAGAGGCTCACGAAATGATGAGCGGAATTAAGCAATAACTGACGAGGAAAAAATGAGCATAAACAGCACTCCCAAGAAAATAAAATTGGCTGTACTTCCAAAAGCGATTCTGTTGGCTTGCCTGGGATACAGCATGACATCCGAAATGGTAATGGCGGAACCCGCCGTACAAACACAGACTCAACAATACACACTGCCAGCGGGTAGTCTCGATAACGTATTGAATCAATTTGCTGCGGCAGCTGGCGTTATGCTGACCATTGATGGCGCTTTGACACAAGGTCTTTCAAGCAACGGCTTAAGGGGGCAATATAGTATTCAGGATGGGTTTTCGACAATTCTTGCAGGTACCGATTTACAAGTTGTCAGACAGGCAAATAATCGATACATGCTTGCTGTTAAAAACAGTGCTGATACGTCACTTAATTTGCCCATGATTAAAGTGGATGCAGACAGATTTGTTTCAGGTAGCGCTGACAATGCTTATCGGGTTCAAAATGCAAGTGTTGGTGCGCTTGGCAATAAAAGCATTTCGGATACCCCATTTACAATCGAAAGTTTTTCACGTGACTTTATCGAAAACATTCAGGCACGCTCAATTTCGGATATCGCAAAATATGACGCGGGCGTCAGTCTCTCCTCCGGTAATCTGTTGAATGAAAATAACGAGTTTAAAATTCGGGGTAATTTTATTGATTCCGACACCGGTCAACGTATTGATGGCATGACCGCTTATAACCGGGCTTCGGATCTGCCAATCGAACACTTTGACAGTGTCGAAGTCTTAAAAGGTGCCGGTGGTTTTCTGTATGGTTTTGGTACACCGGGCGGCGTTGTCAATTATCGCTTAAAACGGCCAACCGAAAAATTTGCTGCCAGCCTGAATACCCAAATCATGGACAGTGGTTTATTTCTCGGTCACCTTGATGCGGGTGGTCGCTTTGGGCCTGATGATCAGCTCGGTGTGCGTGTTAATGCCCTACGTGAAGCCGGTAATACCTATACCGATGAAGGCAGCTCATACCGCAAATCAGGCTCTATCGCCGTGGATTGGCACATTACACCAAACCTGCTCTGGGAAGCAGATGCATTATTGGCAGAACGTAAAACCTATGGTGGATATCGCCGTATCGTATTGTTAGGACTGACCCCCGGCAGTGGTAATAAAATTCTTGATCCGATTGATGGCGATAAAAGTCTGGCACCAGAATGGGCACGTTATGAATCCGATCATAAAACCTATGGCTCCAATTTGACATGGCAGTTTCATGAGAACTGGAGCAATAAAATTTCCTATCGTTATTCCAGTAACTATCGTGACCCAATGGTTCCGGATATGCGGGCACAGCCTAATGGCGATTACACATCGAACTTAATTTACTTTAATAACCGCTTTAAAACACATCATATTGAAGACGTGATCAGCGGTTCTTTTAACACTGGTTTTATTCGTCATGCTATCGCGTTAGGTTACTCGCATAGTCGTACAACCATATCAAATAGTACTAATCTGCTACCCGTTGGTTATACCTTACCTACCGGTAATCTATCCGACCCGGTTATTGATATCCCACGTGTTGCCGATAATCGCAGTAAAGGTGATGCAACGAGTTTGGAAACCTCTGTCGCCAAGCGTAAAGATATTTTTATTTCAGATACTATCCATTTCGGCGATCAATGGGACTTGATTTTAGGGATTCGACGTAGTTCTCTTGAAGAAAAATATGCTGATTATGATGGTAGTAAAAACACACCAACTTATGCTTTGGTCTACCGGCCTGTGGAATGGATGTCACTGTATGGCAGTTATATAGAATCATTGGAACAGGGTGGTGCAGCACTAAATACTTCTGTCAACGCGAATGAAATATTTCCGCCAAAAGTCAGCAAACAATATGAAGTTGGGATGAAAGTTGATAGAAACAACTGGTCTGCCAATATGGCGGTATTTCAGCTAGAAAAGGCTGAGCTTTATACCGATCCAGTCACACAGATCACTTCCCAAAACGGCGAGGTTAGGTATCAAGGTATCGAACTTTCAGCTAAGGCCATGCTTACACCTGAATGGATGCTGGGGGCCAGTGCAATGTGGATTGATGGGGAAAATATCACCGTCAGTAATCTGGAATCGGAAGGCAAAAATCCCGTGGGCGTAGCAGAAAAAGAATTCCGTCTGTTCAGTGAATATCACATCCCTGCTACCGGCCTGACGTTGACAGGTGGAGCATCATATACCGGTAAACGCCCATATGATGCCTTGAATGAGTACCATTTGGGTTCTGTGACATTATTCGATCTTGGCGCGCGTTATGAAACCAGATTGAATAAGCAACCTCTCACCATACGTTTAAGCGTTGAAAACGTGACTGATGAAGCCTTCTGGCTGATGAGTTCAGGTGGTGTCCTGCAAGGCGCACCTCGTAGGGTCAAACTCGGGGCCCAGATAGATTTTTAAAAATCTGGTGAGTCCTGATTGACGGATTTTATTCCGAGACTACTATTTCCCCCTTGACCCAACCCTCTCTCATGTAGAAGGGTTGGGTTTTTTTATTCTTAAATCGGTTGCGAAAAGGAGCCATCTATTTAAAAGATTTTTTACAGTTAACCGAAGTTAGTTACGTCAGCTATTCAATAGGGTTATGCTCGGACCCTTAGTCTGCAATAAAAGAACTGAAAAATGGATCTGAAAAGTGGTTATCCCTTCTGGGCGGTTAAAAATGGATTGATGCGGACCTTTCCTGCATTGGAACGGGATATTGAATGTGATGTGGCTGTGATTGGCGGTGGCATTACCGGTGCATTGATAGCTGATGATTTGAGTTCAAATGGTTATGCCGTTGCGGTTATCGAGCAACGCGATATTGGCTGGGGTAGCACAGCTGCCAGTACGGCGTTGCTGCAATATGAAATTGATACCCATTTAACGGAGCTGGCAGCGTTATACGGCGAAGTTGACGCGTTAAAGGCTTATCGAGCCTGTGCCGAAGCAATAACAGATTTAAAAAAACTTGCTGAGACAGTTGGTGATGTTGATTTCGAAATGCAGGAAAGTTTGTATTACGCCAGTCGCAGTCGTGATAAACAATCTCTCAAAGACGAATTTTTGTTACGAAAAAAACATGGATTTGATGTTGAATGGCTGGAGTCTGATGCGATAAAAAAACGCTATGGATTTAAATCACCTGGTGCCATTCTAAGCAAATTGGCTGCCCGAATTGATCCTTATCGTCTTGCTTCTAAGTTATTAGACAGATTGCATAATAGTGGCCATCACGTTTTTGACCGCACTGAGATCAAACAACTGAAACCGTCAGCAGATTCGGTGGAGATAATCACGACAACTGGACATAAAGTTCGCTGCCAGTATGTGATAGTGGCGACAGGCTATGCCAGTCAGAAATTGCTCAAACAAAATGTGGCGGCAAATCGCAGCAGCTATGCTTTTATCACCGATCCGATAGATCCTGAATTACTTGGCGAACTCAATAAAACCATGATGTGGGAATCCGCCAGACCTTATCTTTATATGCGGACGACGGGTGATGGCCGTTTATTAGTCGGTGGTGAAGATGATGATATTGATATACCGGCAAAACGCGATAAACGGGTCGATAAAAAAGCCCAGACTCTGGCAAAGAAAGTGGAAAAACTGTTTCCGAAATTACCTATGAATCCAACTTTTTCCTGGGCTGGAACCTTTGCTGAAACCGAAGATGGCTTGCCATTTTTTGGCCCCCACAAGCAATATGGTGAACGGGTACAGTTTGCCATGGCCTATGGCGGTAATGGCATTACCTACAGCATGATTGGTGCTGGTTTGTTAAGGGCCAATATCGAACAACGTGAGCATCCACTGGCGCAGTTATTCTCTTTTTCCAGATTAGACTAAGCTAACCATGACTGATGCAGCAACGCAGAACAACACCGTCCATAAAGCCGAGCGCTTCAGCACGTAAATAATCAAAAAGCCACCCAGTGCAATCAATAAATCCAGCCAGTTATTTACACCTTCGGTGAAAATAGGATCATACAATGCTGCAGCTAACAGGCCGACTACGGCTGCGTTAATCCCGGCAACTACTGCACCCGCATTAGGTAAATGAGCCAGTTGCTGCCATAGCGGTAACATCGCCAATAGCAATAAGAATCCAGGGAGGAAAATGGCGAGGGTCGCCAGCAGGGCATTCAAGCCTGACGGTAATTGTGTCGGAATTTCAGCACCGAGGTAGGTGGCAAAGGTAAATAATGGGCCTGGAACGGCCTGGGCAGCACCATAACCGGTTAAAAACTGATCAGTCGTTATCCATCCTGTTGCAACAGTTTGTTGTTCCAATAACGGTAATACCACATGGCCTCCACCGAACACCAATGCACCGGCCTGATAGAAGCCAGCAAACATATTGGTTGCATTGGGCTTGCTACCAGCAAACAGACTGAGAATCAGCAGCACCATAAACAGCACGAATAACAGCCACGCAGTTTGTTTGCCGTAATTCACCGGGAATTTAAAATCGGCAGATAGTTGTTGATGACGACATAAAAACCAGCCCGCCAAACCACCTAATAGAATCACCGCGATTTGCATAATCGCCAATTTGAAAATTAGCAGCAGTGCAAAACTGAATAAGGCAATCAAAATACGTTGCCAGTCTGGAGTCAGTTTTTGAGCCATACTAATAACAGCATGGGCGACGACAGCGACAGCGACCAGTTTTAAACCATCAATAATGGCTGTGCCAATAGTATTGTCAAAGTGATGGGCAATGGCAGCAAAAGCAAACAGCAATAATGCAGAGGGTAGGGTAAATGCAATAAAAGCGGCAATCGCACCCAGCCAGCCAGCTCGAAATAAACCAATGGAAAACCCCATCTGGCTACTGGCTGGGCCGGGTAGAAACTGGGTTACAGCGAGTAACTGAGAAAACTGTTGTTCAGAAAGCCACTGGCGTTTAGTGATAAATTCTGTGCGGTAATAACCAATATGGGCGATTGGACCACCAAACGCTGTTACGCCCAGTTTAAGAAAGGCTAAAAAAACGCTGAGAACATTATTCAGATTATGGTTTGCCTGCACGATTTAATCCTGTCATTGACCAATATGACTGCTTGCATCCTCTCGTAGCACGTCTAGTAATCGCTGCATATCCAGAGGTAACGGGATCTGCCAGCTTACTGGCTCACCTGTAGCAGGATGATCAAAGCCCAATAACCCCGCATGCAAAGCTTGGCGTCTGATATTCAGCAATGCGGCCAGGCAGCTTTCAGTCATTCCTTTAGGAATTTTGAAGCGACCACCGTATAACGGATCACCTAATAAAGGGTGACGAATATGTGCCATATGCACACGGATCTGATGGGTACGTCCGGTTTCCAGTTTGCAACGCAGATGAGTATGCGCACGAAAGCGTTCTTCGACTCGATAGTGTGTCACGGCAATTTTACCGTTTTGTGTCACTGCCATACGTTTACGATCAATATGATGACGACCGATTGGTTCATCGACAGTGCCACCGGCAGTAAATACGCCACAGGCAATGGCCTGGTATTCGCGTATCACACTGCGTTGTTGCAACTGACTGATCAAAGAATGATGCGCCTGTAGGGTTTTGGCGACCATTAATAAACCGGTGGTGTCTTTATCAATACGGTGCACAATACCGGCACGAGGAACATGAACTAGTTGCGGTGCATGTGCCAGCAGAGCGTTAACCATCGTGCCATTCTGATTGCCAGCGCCAGGGTGCACCACCATGCCGGCCGCTTTATTGATGATTAATACCTCATCATCTTCGTAAATGATATCCAGAGCAATCGGTTCAGCCTTCCAGTTATCATCATGAATAACTTGTTGTGCGGCAATTTCAATCTGATCGCCGGTGCGTACGGCATCTTTAGGCCGACAGCTTTGCTGATTCAACAAGACATCACCAGCTTTGATCCATTTTGTCAGCTGTCCGCGTGAGTATTCTGAGAACAGCTGTGCCAAGGCTTGATCTACGCGCAAGCCGCTTAATGACTCGGGAATCGTGGCTTCTAGTTTAATAATCTCAGTCATGAATGGCTTTGCATAAAATGGGTTGAGTATTATAACTTAGCTGGATACATCGCCGTGAAACAGGCGAAAGGGGAAATATGAAACGTTCGTTAATATGGCTGATTTTGCTTGTGGCTTCCAGCTGGGTTTATGCTGAACCGAATATGGCTTTACTGGCATCATCCTGCGCAGGCTGTCATGGCACCAATGGACACAGCAAAGGCGAGATGCCGAAACTCGCCGGTTTAGAGCAAGATTATTTTATTCAGCAGATGCAGGACTTTGCCAGCGGAGAAAGAGAATCTTCAGTGATGCGGCATCATGCTGCGGCGTATACTGAAGCCGAAATTCGTTTACTGGCAGAATATTTCGCTAAACAATAACTAACGTTTCTGGCAATGCGGACAGAAATAGGTCGCCCGCTGTGATTGTCGAATCAGTTCAATCGGATGACCACATTTTTTACAACCTTGATTGTGCCGAGCATACACCCATAATTCCTGGGCGAAATATCCCGGTTTACCTTCACTATCGCGAAAATCACGTAAGGTTGTTCCACCTGCGGCAATGGCTTTTTGTAAGGTCAATTTGATCGCTGCAACCAGTTTTTCAGCCTGAATTTTTGTCAGTTTTGCTGCAATAAGTTGCGGATGAATATTAGAGAGAAAAAGTGATTCACTGGCATAGATATTCCCTACACCCACCACGATTTCAGCATTCATGATGAATGTTTTGATACTTACCTGGCGTTTGCGACTACGTTGAAATAAATATTCGGCAGCAAATTCTTCATCCAGCGGTTCGGGCCCTAAATGATTCAGCAAAGGGTGTTGCATGGGCGGTTCACTGGTCCACAGAATAGCGCCAAAACGACGTGGATCGGTAAAACGCAGAATAATGTTATTGGCAAAAACGATGTCGACATGATCATGTTTTTCAGCAGGTTGAAACACCGTCAGAATGCGTAAACGGCCAGACATACCAAGATGAATAAACAAGGTGCCCGTTGTGGTGGTCAGCAATAAATATTTGGCGCGGCGGCTGACGGATTGAACTGTCTGTCCACAGAGTATTTCATCAAGATGGTCGGTAATCGGCCAACGCAGTCTGGAATCACGGATGATAACCTGTTGCACTTGCTGATTTTCAATGTAGGGCGCGATGCCACTGCGGGTAGTTTCGACTTCAGGTAATTCTGGCATGGGTTAATCGTTCAGTGAGAAGAGGGCTTCAATGATTTGGGCTGGGAACTGATACTGCAATTGTTGCTGCCGATCAGTAAGTGTCAGGCTATCGTTATTGAAGGTCACGACAAATTTACGTTGTGTATTATCAGCTAATTCAATCAGCACAAACGGCTTATCGTCAGCTATTTCAATATCTGGGTTGATTACCACCTGCATGGCATAGGCCTGTTGCCAATTCTGTACAAGTTTTAACAGCTTGTCTTGAGCATGATTGTCCGGGCTGGAGCGCCAGTTATTGCCTTGCTGATATATCGACAATGCTGCAAATAGCGGTTGATTTTGCTCATCTTGCAGTGCCGGTAACTCGATTGACTGGATATGACTTACCGGATCCAATAAGCGGTTATCGACAAAACTGCTGGCACTGGCAGAGAGCAGTGGCGAAATATCATCATGGATTAAATAAATTTGCTGGTTATGCTGAATATAACGCTGACCAGTTAGCATTTCTGTATCACCAAACGCAAAAGACTGCTTATTAAACTGCAAAATTAAATTCGGTTGTTGCAAACCAAACTCAGCAAGATTGGTGTTCTCTGTTATTGGAATCGGTGACTGAACGGGCTGATCTAGCAGGCTTAACAACAACTTGATACGGGTCTGATTCGCTCGGGCCTGGATCGGCTCGATCAACTGCCATTGCTGATCCAATTGCAGTTGAATGGTTTGCTGTTCTTGGCGATGAATTTCAATTTCATTCACCTGACTGGTGCGAATACTGTCGGACAGTGTTGAGACTGATGGTGATGTGTTGGATTCGGTCATCAACCAAACTAACAGAATCGCTACCACCAATAACAATAGATTGGTCAGGTAAGTACTTTTCATCGACGTCTTCTAATCCACCAGATGCATAAGCCAATGATGAATAAGCTCACCGGTAAAATGACTAAAAAACCTAATCCAATCAGCAGCGATTGTCGATCAGTTAATACCAGTTGATTATCGCGGGTTTTGATTAACGGGATCTGTATAGCATCATCTTCCGCCACCAACCAGTTTACCAAGGACATAGCCAGTTCAAGATTGGCTGCAGTGCCAAGGTATAAATTGGAAACAAAGTCACCGTCACCAAATACGGCCACACGTTGTTTTTGGTTAGCAGCCAGGTTTTTTTCCAGTAACACACTCAACATTAATGGGCCGGGAATATCCAGATCTTCGTCAAACTGCAAGTTGTCCAGATTTGCCAGATTAATATCAGCCAATTCAGACCAGCTGTCACTCTGTGACTGCATCAGCTGCGTGATTTGCCAGTCAGATTCAGCATCAGATAATTGTATGCCATGGGCACCAGGCATTAATGTAACACTGGAGGTCGCGGCAGTGACGGGATGATTGGCATAGTCCGTCACTATCACAAAACGAGGATCCTCAAGGCCTAACTTGGCCGCATTCGGATCTACCATAGTGCCGGGCACAAAACTCAGATTAAGGTACTCGCTGATAGAGTGGAGGCCGATATCAGTATCTGGTTCGCTCAACCAGAGCAGATTGCCACCTTGCTGCAGATATTGCTTCAGTTGAAGCATATCTTTTTCTGGCCAGACAGTTTGAGAGCTGGCAATAACCAACACAATATTATCGTCAGCACTGATGTTTTGTATGGCTTTGCTTATCGATAGCGACTGTACCTCAAAGCCGGTTATGCTGAGTTGGTTGCGCCACTGCGCCATATCAAAGGCTGCGTCACCGACAATATCGCGTTCGCCATGGCCGGTCACAAACATCAGCTTGGGTAAATTGCTGCGGCTGACTTTTATAATGGCATTGCTCAGGGATTGCTCAGATAAATCCAACACATGTTGCTGCCCCTGTTGGCCTGTCACCACGATTTCCGCTTGCTGTTGAATGGCGAGTTCGCGCACCCGTTGCGGTTGTGTCACAGGATCGATATAGGTGATGGTTAGATGCTGGCTATGTTGCCGATAGCGCTCTAGTAAGTTCTCAGCCGCTTTTTGATATTGATGTCCCGGGCTTATGAACACTTCAATCGAAACTGGACTATCAAGCGAACGCAAAAATTCAGTGGTGTTGGCTGAAAGGGTATGACGTTGGTTAGCTGTCCAGTCGGCTTCAAAAAAGTATCGATTGGATAAGACCGCTACTGCGATAATGACTATCAGCAATAACAGGTAAAAAATAACCTGCTGCAAGCGATGCTGATATTTAAAGTGTTTTGACATCTTCATTAACTCAGCCTCGCTGCATCAAGACGGCGAATAGTCAGCAGAAGAAAAACCACGCAAAACAAGGCAAAAAAGCTCAGATCGATACTGTTGATTTGTCCGGCCAGCAATGGTTGAAAATGTCCTAACAACGATAACCAGCCCAACCAGTTTACCTCTCCGGCAATAGCACTGGCGGCAGCAAAATCAATGATCCACAACAAAAACAGCAGACAGAATGTCATTACTGCCGCAATGATGGGTTGTGTGGTGAGTGAAGATAAATAGATCCCGGCCGCCACAAAGCTGGCCACCAGTAATATCAGTCCAAGCATGCCAGCGCTAAGCTGGTAAAGATCAATGGCAGAGCCAGCTATAAGTGATATTGGCATCAATGCAATCAGTGTTAACTGCAGTAGAAAAAAACCGAGATAACCGAGATATTTACCAAGAACAATCTGACTGGCAGAAAGCGGGGCAGAGATCAGCAACGGCAAACTGTGATTCCGATGTTCATCAGCAAACGCGCGCATGGTGATAAACGGCGCGATCATCAGCAGCACTAAAGCGGCATTATTTAATAACGGTGCAATAACCAGTTCAGTGACACCGGGCGCACCTGGAATGGCCGAAATCTGCCCCTGGATCTGTGCAAAATAATCAATATGGCTGAGAAACAGATACGCCAGTAAAAACTGTACCAAAGCCAGCATCACCCAGGCGAACGGCGATAAAAACAACCGTGATAATTCCAGTCTGGCTAAACACCACATTAATTGTTTACCTCAGCAGCAGCTGTATCTATATTGATTAGCTGCATAAAAATATCTTCCAGTGAATCCTGTTCACGAACCAGCTCTTGCAGTTGCCAGTGTTTTGTAACAGCGTGGCTTAACAGGTTTTCAGTAGGATCATTTTCCGGGTGATAGAGGATACGCAATTGCTGAGCAGATAAAACCTCAACCGACGCAACATGTTGCAATGATTGTATTTCGTAAACAGGAGGGGGATTAGCAAAACTGATGCGGAGGCGGCTATTTTGTCGTTGCTGGTGCAGGGCGGTCAGGCTATCAGCGAATACCACCTGACCCTTACTGATAATTTGTACCCTATCACAGAGCATTTCCACTTCCGGCAGAATGTGGGTTGATAGAATCACGCTGTGCTCATTGGCGATTTCACGGATTAAGTCACGGATCTGACGGATTTGCAGAGGATCCAGACCGGAAGTTGGCTCATCAAGTATCACCACCGCGGGGCTATGTACAATGGCTTGAGCGATACCGGTTCGTTGCTGATAACCTTTAGATAACTGGCCGATCAAGCGCCGCCGAACCTCTCCAAGGCCACAACGTTCAATCACGGTATCGACAGCCGATTTCAATGATTTACCCTTCAGTCGATTGAGCCTGGCGCAATGCTGAAGATATTCGCTGACGGTCAGTTCTCGATATAGCGGAGGATTTTCCGGCAGGTAGCCTAATTGTGCTTTGGCTTGTTTTGGTTGCGACAATAAATCAAAACCATTAATACGGATTTCGCCATTGTCCGGTGCCAGATTGCCACTGAGCATTTTCATGGTGGTACTTTTGCCGGCACCATTGGGTCCGAGAAAACCCAGAATTTCTCCGCGTTTTACCGTGATATCGATATTTTGAACCGCGAGATTGGGGCCAAAAAAACGAGACAGATTTTGTGCTTCCAGCAAGATAGTCATAGCGCACTATAATACTGTTTTGGCTTGAATCGTCCACTCCGTTGCTTCAACATAAATATCACTCAAGGTTTCCAATGAAATTTCCTGAGTATCTATGTCATCCCATTGACCCTGCTCATAGGCAATAACAATATCCAGTAACTTACCTAATGGTCCACCTCGCTGGGTCAATGCCAGTTTTAATTCACCATTAAGCGGTAGAGAATGCATCAATTGATCCATCGGCATGCCGATCATTACGTCTATATTAGAAAACATGCCGGTCAGAAACCCGGTCTGATCCGAGAAACCATAATTGGGGGCCAGCTTTTCGCACATTTTGGCGCGGATCAGGGCATTGGTCATCAGTTCAGGCGGAACTGATTCAATGGCATTTAAAGCAATCAACGTTGTCCATGTTTTGATTGCTTTAAGACCAAGGATAATTAAGCCTTGTTGAAGGGAATCTACTTTTCGACGTAAGCCCATGGCGGCAGAATTCAGCAAGCGGAGCAATTTATAACTGAGCCCGATTTCCTGCATGATTAGCCGTTCAATTTCAGCAAATTCGATATCGGGATCCTGAAGTTTTTCAATTATCTGAAATAATTTAAGATGATTTTCGGGAACCGGCTTATCTTCAATGATGGTGGGCCGACAGAAGTAATATCCTTGAAACAGCTCAAAACCAAGCTGCATACAAAGATTGAATTGTTCGCGAGTTTCGATTTTTTCAGCCAGTAATCGCACCGGATATCGTTTCAATTCATTAACATGTTTGGTCAATGTTTGAGCGTCAACATCCAGAATGTCGACTTTGATGATTTTCGCCATTTTGACTAATGGTGCCAGCTGCTCGTTGTAGATAAAATCATCCAGCGCTAGGGTATACCCCTGATAAACCAGTTTTTTTACTGCATCCAGCAAGGGCTGATCGATTTCGATATCTTCGAGGACCTCAAGGACAATTTTTTCTTGAGTGAAAGGAATGGGATCATCGCTGAGCAAAAAGCTGCGAGTGAGATTGATAAAACCGATATGTTCACCAATAACGCGTTCAATACCGAGTTCCATAAAGGCATGATTGATAACCCGGCTAGTTGCCATATCGGCATTTTCAGCGGTTACCCCGGAAATATTACCTCCTCCTGCTCGAAATAAAAGTTCATAAGCATAAACATTCAAATCACGATCATAAATTGGTTGACGACCAATAATTACACGCGGTGCAACAATGCACATAATCTTTTTCCCGGAGATGTAAGGAATAATTCCTTATTTATTTTACCTGATCCAAAAAAAAACCCGCATTTAATAGCGGGTTTTTTTTGAAGCAGTTAACGGTATCGTTATTTGATTTTGGCTTCTTTGTACATCACGTGCTGACGGATAACAGGATCAAACTTTTTGATCTCCATTTTTTCCGGCATGGTGCGTTTGTTTTTATCAGTAGTGTAAAAATGACCTGTACCTGCTGATGAAACTAATTTGATTTTATCGCGCATGTCCTGACTCCTTAGATTTTTTCGCCGCGGCTACGGAGATCAGATAAAACGGTATCAATACCTCTTTTATCAATGATACGCAGACCATGATTGCTGACGCGTAGTTTTACCCAACGATTTTCAGACTCAACCCAAAAACGGTGAGAGTGAAGGTTTGGTAGGAAACGGCGTTTTGTTTTGTTGTGAGCGTGTGAAACGTTGTTACCGCTCATAGGGCGCTTGCCCGTTACCTGACATACTCTGGACATGTTAATCCTGCTCCTGATGCATTTTTAGTGACTGACGCGTCCTGCCAACGCATCATTCTGAATAACTAAGCCGGACTTTATACCATAACAGCTATCTGATGTGTAGCAGTTTTGCGCTATATATTAGCTAAGGCCCATTCTGTCGAGCTGGGTTGAAACGCTCTCTTTATCCAGTACGCCAATTTTGCGCATCACAATTTTGCCTTCCGGTGAAATCAGGTAATGAGTCGGCGTCACACGAACATTGTTAAAAGCTCTGGAAATTTCACCTTCACTATCCCAGACCAGTGTGTAAGGTAAGCCTCGTGCTTCACGCATTGCTTTGATATGTGATGGCGTGTCATGTGGCAGAGAAACACCAAGCATCACCAGCCCTTTTGCGGCATATTCTTCATGCAGGGCAATTAGCTCGGGCAGCTCCTGCACACAGGCTGGACAATCAGTGGCCCAGAAAATCATTAATATCGGCTTGCCAGCGTAATCGCTGAAATGATGTATTTCACCATCGACATCTTCAAACTGCAGTTCGGTATAAGCAGGTGCCGTGGCGTTTCGGTATAAAAACACGATGAATAACACAGCAAACAGCGCTGCAATAAAGGTAATAAAACGTTTTCCAGACTTCATTTTTTCTCTCAGGTTGGCTGGGTTAATTGACTTAGAGATTCTGTCAGTTTCAGGTTTTCCCGATAGTCCACCGGACAGTCGATAACGGTAACGGTGTTACGGTCCAACGCTTCTTTTAAAACTGAAATCAAATCTTCGGTCTTGTTCACTCTGACACCAGTGGCACCAAATGATTGCGCATACTGTACAAAATCTGGATTGCCGAATTTCACGTTGCTGGTGCGACCAAACTGATTCTGCTGTTTCCATTCGATTAAACCGTAACTGGCATCATTCCAAATCAAAATGACGATAGCGATGTTCAACCGCATGGCGGTTTCAATTTCCTGTGAGTTCATCAAAAAGCCGGCATCCCCCGTGACTGCTACCACTTTACGTTCCGGGTGGGCCAGTTTGGCGGCAATTGCGCCAGGTACTGCAATACCCATGCTGGCAAAGCCGTTAGAGATAATACAGGTGTTGGGATATTCACAGCGGAACATACGAGACATCCACATTTTGTGTGCACCAACATCACAAATCACGATATCTTTAAGATGCATGGCGGTACGCAGATCCCAGATGATTTTCTGGGGTTTAACGGGGAATTCTGTATCACGACGATGCTGATTCATTTCGGCAATCAGGCTGTCACGCAATGTGCGCATGGCCTTGCCTTCATGCGGCGTGGTTAATGCAGCAATTCGATTCAAACTGTGATTAATATTACCTACTACGCCCAGCACCACACTGTAATAGGCATCCACTTCAGCATGCGTTGAATCGATATGAATCAGGGTACGATCCCGCGTTGGATGCCATAGGTAGGGATGGTATTCAACCATATCGTAGCCGACGCAGATAATGACATCGGCATTGGCAAATCCTGTATTTACATAGTCATTTGACTGCAGACCGACACTGCCCAGCGACATGGGATGGCCAAACGGAATAACACCTTTAGCCATAAAAGTATTGGCAACCGGAATGCCCAGTTTCTCGGCAAACTCGGTTAAGGCTGTTGAAGCATTTGCACGAACGACACCATTACCCGCCAGAATAATCGGGTTTTGAGCATTGGCAATTAATTCTGCGGCGCGTTCGATATGCTCGGCTGCCGGTTCTGGAGGCGTGGCATGTTTTACTCGTAACGGCTTATCATCAATTTCCATTTCAGCAATATTTTCTGGAAATTCAATAAAGCAGGCACCGGTTTTTTCGGTCTGTGCCACTTTAAACGCTTTACGAACAATTTCTGGAATGACTTCCGGGCTGACAATGCGGGTGGAATATTTGGTGATCGGCAGAAACATTGCTTCCAGGTTAAGTACCTGATGTGATTCTTTATGAAGTCGATTGGTCGAGGCTTGTCCGGCAATCGCCACCAAGGGAGCATGATCCATATTGGCATCTGCGACTCCGGTAATCAGATTGGTCGCGCCTGGTCCCAGGGTTGCCATACAGACTCCGGCACGGCCAGTTAATCGACCATACACATCAGCCATAAAAGCAGCACCTTGTTCATGGCGGGTGGTGATAAACTTAATTGGCGAGTCAAGTAACGCATCCATAACATCCAGATTTTCCTCACCGGGAATACCGAAAACATATTCAACACCCTCGTTTTCCAGTGTGCGCACAAATAGCTCTGCTGCTTTCATTAATATGACTCCGTTAAATTGCCTTGGCGCAAGCATACCCTTTTTTATTTGCGGCAGGCGAGAGGCTGATTTGATTGTTACTGACGCGAATAATAACCGTTAAATATCTTGTGAGTTTGTATAAAAAATTGCCCTAAAAAAGGGGCTTTCGCCCCTTAGTTATTACTGAAATGCTTTAGGTATTTGCTTGTGCCAATCAGTGACTTGCTGGTATCGATGGGCGACATTAAGTAAACGTGCTTCATCAAAATAATTACCAATGATTTGCAGGCCTGCAGGTAATCCACCAGCAAAACCAGCCGGAATCGACATACCAGGAAGACCGGCGAGATTGGTGTTGATGGTGTAAATATCCGCCAGATACATCGCAACCGGATCATTCGTTTTATCGCCCAGTTTAAACGCAGTAGTCGGCGCGGTTGGACCCATGATGACATCAACTTCTTCAAAAGCCTTTTGAAAGTCATCACTGATCAAACGGCGGCATTTCTGAGCTTTAAGATAATACGCATCGTAATAACCGGCAGAAAGCGCATAGGTGCCGATCATGATGCGACGTTTAACTTCATCACCGAAACCTTCACCGCGTGAACGCTGATACAGATCCTGCAAGTCTTTAGGATCTTCACAGCGATGGCCGAAGCGCACGCCATCCATTCGCGAAAGATTCGATGAACATTCTGCAGGGGCAACGACGTAATAGGTGGGTATCGCAAGCGCAGTATTGGGCAGGCTGATTTCTTTAACGGTTGCTCCGAGTTTTTCGAATTCTTCGATGGCAGCATTAATGGTGGCAGCTACGTCAGCATCCAGACCTTCGCCGAAGTACTCTTTTGGCAGGCCAATGCGCAGACCTTCCAAAGAATCATTCAGATTGGCTGTGTAATCTGGAACATCACGTTCCACACTGGTTGAGTCACGCTCATCAAAACCTGACATAACGTTTAACAATAACGCGGCATCTTCAGCATTAGCTGCCATCGGTCCTGCCTGATCCAGACTGGATGCAAAGGCAATCATGCCATAACGCGAAACGCGACCATAAGTCGGTTTCAAACCGGTTAAGTTACATAAAGAAGATGGCTGACGAATCGAGCCACCTGTGTCCGTACCAGTTGCAATAGGAGCAAGACGTGCGGCCACTGCGGCAGCAGAACCACCAGATGATCCTCCCGGTACACGTTCAGTATCCCAAGGGTTTTTCACCGGGCCATAAAAGCTGGTTTCGTTGGATGAACCCATGGCAAATTCGTCCATATTGGTTTTACCCAACATGACCATGCCGCTGGCAGCGATTTTTTCAACTACTGTCGCATCGTAAGGGGCGACAAATTTATCGAGCATTTTAGAAGCACAGCTGGTGCGAACGCCTTTGGTACAGAAAATATCTTTATGCGCCATCGGGATGCCGGTCAATTTACCGGCAGTTTTGTCAGCAAATTGTTTATCAGCCGCTGCTGCCTGGGCAAGCGCACTTTCTTCGGTAATGCTGATAAAAGCATTCAAATTGCCATTATGCGTTTTGATGCGATTTAAAAAATGTTTAGTCAGTTCCACACTGGTGATGTCACCGTTGTGCAGCAAGGCTGAAAGTTCAGAAAGAGTTTTGTTATGCATGTGCTTGCCTGTGTTGGAATTTATTCGATGACTTGAGGAACCAGATAGACACCAGCTTCGGTTTTCGGGGCGATAGACTGGAATAATTCACGTTGATCGGTTTCTGTCACAACGTCTTCACGCAGTCTTTGATGAGCATCCAGTGGGTGCGCCATCGGGCTGACCGCATCAGTATCCACCGCACTCATCTGTTCAACCAAACCAAGGATATTATTCAAATCACGGGCGTAATCAGGAATGGTGCTTTCATCAATGGCGAGCCGCGCAAGATGCGCGATTTTTTCTACATCGGATTTATCTAAACTCATCAGTCGTCCCGTAAGTTAATTGATTTCACAAAGTTGAAGTTTAAATGATTAGTTGCTTGCCCAACAGACCTGAGCATTGCTAAAGTACTCATTTTACCTCTTCCGGATGTGGTTTCTTAAATGTTTGAACGTTTACGCGGGATATTCTCTAACGATCTGTCTATCGATCTGGGTACAGCAAATACGCTGATATATGTGCGAGGACGGGGCATCGTTTTGGATGAGCCCTCAGTAGTGGCAATTCGACAGGATAAAGGGCCGGGCGGCCCTCGCTCGATTGCTGCAGTAGGTGCAGAAGCAAAAAGAATGTTAGGTCGAACGCCTGGCAATATTACGGCGATTCGTCCTTTGAAAGATGGCGTTATCGCTGATTTCACCGTTACCGAAAAAATGCTGCAGCATTTTATTCGTAAAGTGCATGAAGGACGTTTTTTAAAGCCAAGTCCGCGCGTTTTAGTTTGTGTTCCATGTGGATCTACCCAAGTTGAACGTCGTGCGATTCGTGAATCTGCAGCAGGTGCCGGCGCTCGTGATGTGTTTCTGATTGAAGAGCCGATGGCCGCCGCAATTGGTGCTGGTATGCCAGTAGAAGAAGCCAGTGGTTCGATGGTATTGGATATCGGTGGTGGTACTACTGAAGTCGCCATTATTTCGCTCAACGGTATTGTTTACTCAGCTTCTGTACGCATCGGTGGTGACCTGTTCGATGAAGCCATTGTCAATTATGTGCGTCGTAATTACGGCACCTTGATCGGTGAAGCGACGGCTGAAAAAATCAAAAAAGAAATTGGCTCAGCATATCCCGGTAATGAAGTCAGAGAAATGGAAGTACGCGGCCGCAATCTGGCGGAAGGTATTCCCCGCAGTTTCACCTTGAACAGCAATGAAATTTTAGAAGCATTACAAGATCCGCTTGCGGGTATTGTTGCTGCAGTTAAAACAGCTCTGGAACAAACACCTCCTGAACTGGGGGCTGACGTTGCTGAACGAGGCATTGTGCTGACCGGCGGCGGCGCGTTGTTAAGAGATCTGGATCGTTTGCTGATGGAAGAAACTGGTTTGCCAGCCATTGTTGCAGAAGACCCGCTGACCTGTGTCGCCAGAGGTGGTGGCCGGGCATTAGAACTTATTGATGAACGCGGGAGCGACGTATTTACGTTTGAATAGCCTTCAGTAAGATTGATGTAGGTATTTGACCTTTACAAATAGCAAGCTTGTTTGTGAAGGTCTTTTCATTTTTGGAACTGAGCCATTAAACCGCTATTTACCCAGACACCGTCGTTAAATACCAGAATGCTACTTGCTGTAGTGGCCTCGGTATTACTGTATTTCCTGGATACGCGATTGGATTACTTCAAGCCCATCAGGGCAAGCCTGTCGACGGTCGTTTATCCTGTCCAAAAACTGGCTTCAATGCCAGATGAGGTTGTCTCCTGGTTTGGCGAGTTATTTCAGGGGCATCAACAGTTGCGTGAAAAAATCATGACATTGGAAGCGCAAAATCTGACCAACAGTGTCCGCATGCAAAAAATGCAGGCTTTGGAAAGCGAAAACATGCGTTTGCGTGAACTGCTCGGTTCCTCATTTCGCTTACAGGAACGAGTGCAGGTAGCCGAGTTGCTCAGCGTCGACTTAGCTCCCTTTTATCAACATGTCATCATTGATAAGGGCGTGTCTTTTGGTGTTTACGATGGGCAGCCGGTGCTGGATTCTTTGGGCGTGATGGGGCAAGTCGCGGAAGTCAGTCAGTTTTCCAGCCGTGTAGTGTTACTCACAGATCCTAGCCACAGTATTCCAGTACAAATCGTCAGAAATGGTTTACGTGCGGTGGTTACAGGTCGTGGTCTTGGCGAAGCGCTGCAGATGGAGTTCTTACCGCATAATGCTGATGTACGCGTAGGTGATCTAGTTGTAACCTCAGGTTTAGGCGGTCGTTTTCCGGTGGGATATCCAGTTGGTTCCATCATTTCGGTCGACTTTCCTCAGGGTAAATCCTTTGCAGAAATTGCTGTTGCACCCGCTGCTCGTTTATCGACCAGTCGAGAAGTGATGCTGGTCTTACCCGGTGAAAAAATTGATTTTGGTATTACTTACCCTTTGCAGATTGAAAATAGTGATGAGCAAAACTTGCAAGATCCTTCGGTCGAGAATGGGCCTGATACACAAACGCAAGTTGAGGGAAGTAACTGATGGCGATGGTTAAGTCACAACATACCAGTGTGATTTACATTACCTTGCTTATTGCTATTTTATTATTGCTGGTACCGTTACCTGATAATTTGCGTTATGCCCGCCCTGAGTGGGTGGTGATGACTTTGATTTACTGGGCGATGGCTTTGCCACAGCGGGTCAGCATCGGTGTTGCATGGTTTACCGGGTTGGTAGTTGATGTGGTAACAGGTGGCGTGTTGGGTATTCATGCCTTTGCCTATTCGCTGGTGATTTATCTGGTGGGTCGTTTGCACTTGCAACTCCGTCAATATCCACTATGGCAGCAAGCTATCACCATATTGTCTCTGGTTTTTCTGGTGCACTTTACCGTTATGTTTAATGCGCCCATCAGCTTTAGCTGGACTAACTGGATGACCATACTGACCAGTACGCTGGTTTGGCCGCTGGTTTATGCCGTATTAAGGAAAATACGTCGTAGTTTTCAGGTGAGCTGATCGTGATAGATCACCGTCACCGGCTTAAAGATCATTTTCGCGAAAGCCGATTGGTCAGCAATCGGCTGATATTTGCCGGTCTTTTTTTCTTGATTTTGTTCGGCATTATCTTTTTCCGTCTGGTCATGCTGCAAATTGTTGAGTTTGAACATTTTGACTCATTGTCCAACCGTAACCGTGTAGCTATCGAGCCTTTACCACCGCAACGCGGGCTGATCTATGATCGTAATGGCGTGTTACTGGCAGAAAATATTCCAACCTTCAGTTTGGAGCTGATCCCGGAAAAAGTTAAAAACCTCGATGAAACAATCGCCGAGCTGGCCGAATTATTGTCGCTAACCGAGGAAGATATCGAGGCTTTTAAAGAACGGCGACAACGTCATCGGGCTTTTGAAGAAATAGTCGTTCGTAACCAGCTGACGCAAAAAGAAGTTGCAATATTTTCAGTGAATCGGCATCGATTTCCTGGGGTTGATGTTGTCGGCCGGTTGATTCGTCATTACCCACATGGAATGCTTTTTGGACATTCTGTTGGCTATGTCGGCCGAATTAACCAGCAAGAGATGCAGGTTATTGATCGGCAGAATTATAAAGGCACCTTACAGATTGGTAAGAGTGGTGTTGAAAAACAATATGAAGCTCTGTTGCACGGCAAGGTAGGCTATCGCCAAGTCGAAACTAATGTGCAAGGCCGAACCGTTAGAGAGCTTTTCAGTGAGCCGGCTACCGCAGGCCAGGATTTATATCTGCATTTGGATATCAATCTGCAAAAAGCGGCTTCCGAAGCCTTGGGCGAATACAATGGTTCAGTCGTGGTATTGGACACCCGCAATGGTGGGGTTTTAGCTCTGGTCAGTAAACCTGACTATGATCCAAATCCTTTTGTTACCGGCATCAGCACCAAAGATTATGCAGAGTTACGCGATAATCCCGAACAGCCTTTATATAACAGAGCACTACGTGGCCATTATCCTCCTGGCTCGACTTTCAAGCCTTTTGTGGCTTTGGCTGGACTGGAGTTAAATGTCGTCACCCAGCAAAGTCGGACGTTTTGTCCCGGTTTTTATACTCTGCCTGGGCATGATCACCGTTATCGCTGCTGGCGGCGACAAGGTCACGCTCATGTGGATTTGAAAAGTGCGATGGCAGAATCCTGCGATGTGTATTTTTATGATTTAGCCCACGCTTTAGGTATAGATCGACTGCATAATTTTCTTGATTATTTTGGCTTTGGCAAGCTGACAGGAATTGATGTGCCAGGTGAAAGCCGAGGGCTTTCGCCATCAAGAGAGTGGAAGCGGGCACAACGCAATCAGGCATGGTTTCCTGGCGAAACGTTGATTTCGGGCATTGGACAAGGGTTTAATCAAACTACACCGGTGCAATTGGCGCACGCTACAGCAACTTTGGGTATGTTAGGAACAGTCTATAAACCGCAAATGGTGCGTGCGACAAAATCAGACAGTGATGAAGGCATGCAATTAATTGGTGCACAACAGAGTGAAAGTTTACCGATCCAAAAAACCAGTAACTGGCAGGCAGTTATCGATTCTATGGTTGAAGTGGTACACGGTAAACGCGGCACTGCGCGCCATATTGGAGAAAACTTACCGTTCAAAATTGCAGGAAAAACCGGTACCGCCCAAGTATTTGGAATTGCTCAAGATGCAAAATATGATGCAGAAACCTTGGCAAAAAAACTACATGACCATGCTTTATTTGTGGCGTTTGCTCCTGCTGATGAACCTGAAATCGCCATTTCGGTCATTGTCGAAAACGGCGGTAGTGGTAGTGCTGTTGCCGCGCCTGTCGCACGCAAGTTAATCGATGTGTACTTTGGGTTAGAAACAGAGAAAGAGAGCGATGAATCAATTACTGAATGAGCGTCGCATTCCACCAAGAGCGATGAGCCAGCTTCAGGATCGTCGCAAGGTGGTCAGGTTTCAATGGTCATCATTGCTGCAGCGTATGCATCTGGACGGTTTTTTGGTCTTGGGACTGTTGGCGCTGCTGCTGTTCAGTGCGGTGGTGTTATATAGCAGTGGTGGTGAGGATATCGGCTTATTAATTCGCCAGGGTATTCGGATGCTGGTTGCCATCGTGGTGATGATTACTCTGGCGCAAATCCACCCTGACCGGCTGAAAGATATCGCCTTCTGGATATATGGTGTCGGCGTATTAATGCTGATTGCGGTTTTGTTGTTTGGCACCATTGGTAAAGGTGCCCAGCGTTGGCTGGATTTAGGTTTTTTTCGCTTTCAACCTTCTGAAATCATGAAGTTGGCGGTGCCGTTGGTCGTTGCTGTTTATCTGGCTGAGCGGCCTTTGCCGCCAAGTTTTGCCAGATTATTTTTTGCAGTATTGATGATTGCTATTCCTGTGTTATTGATCGGCAAGCAACCAGATCTGGGCACAGCATTACTGATTGGCAGTTCTGGACTGATTGTGGTGTTTTTATCGGGCGTCTCCTGGCGGTTAATTATGGGTTTTGGGGTGTTGATTGCATCGGCAGCTCCGGTTTTATGGTATTTCATGCACGATTATCAGCGCCGCCGGGTATTAACCTTATTTAATCCCGAATCTGATCCACTGGGTGCTGGATACCATATTATTCAGTCAAAAATCGCGATTGGTTCGGGTGGTTTGCATGGACGTGGCTGGTTGCAAGGCACGCAGTCACACCTGGAATTTTTACCGGAACGTTCGACTGATTTTATCTTTGCGGTGATTGCAGAAGAATTTGGTTTGGTAGGCCTTATAGTGCTCATTAGCGTGTATCTGTTGATTACAGCAAGAGGACTCTACATCGCCGCTCAAGCGCAGATGAGTTATATGAAATTATTGGCTGGCAGTATTGCCATTACATTTCTGGTCTATGTTTTTGTAAATGTTGGAATGGTTACTGGTCTATTACCTGTTGTCGGGGTACCGCTACCACTTATCAGTTATGGAGGCACATCTATGGTGACCTTGTTGGCTGGGTTCGGTATCCTGATGTCTATACACACCCATCGGAGGATGATGTCACCGTGAAGAAGCACATCGCAGCCACATTGTTAAGCTTGGCGCTAACACCTGCATATGCCAATCCAGAATTACCGGATTTGGATATTTTTATTAATGAAATGGTGCAGGAGCACGATTTTGACCGGTCTGAACTGGAAGCCCTGTTTGCTCAGGTTGAAGTTAAGGACAGCATTCTTAAAGCGATATCCAAACCTGCGGAGAGAAGTAAACCCTGGTATGAGTACCGGCAGATCTTTCTAGATCAGGCGCGTATTAACGCCGGTATTGCCTATTGGAAAAAACATGAAAAGGCTTTGACGCGGGCGGAGGAAGAACTGGGTGTGCCGGCAGAGATTATCCTGGCAATTCTCGGCGTAGAAACACGCTTTGGCGGCAATATGGGCAGCTTTCGGGTAGTTGATGCTTTATCTACTCTGGCATTTCGTTACCCACCGCGCAGTCCATTTTTCCGTTCAGAGTTGAAAAACTTTTTAATTCTGACTCGTGAAGAGGAAATGTCACAGCTGGAACCCGTAGGTTCCTATGCCGGAGCGATGGGCCTTGGACAGTTTATGCCAAGCAGTTTCCGCGAATATGCCGTGGATTTTGATGGTGATGGTCATCGCGATATCTGGACCAATCCAACCGATGCGATTGGCAGTATTGCCAATTACTTACGTCGTCATGGGTGGCAGCCAGGACAGACCATGGTGCATCCGACTCAGTATCAGGGAAGTGATTTGCCACAGGATTTAATTGATAGGGGCCTGAAACCGAGCGTAACCCGTGAAGAATTACGCAAATCAGGACTCTCGACTGCCCATTTGCCCGAAGGTGATGATGCCATTACGGTTTTCAGCTTGACCCAGCCCGACGGTGAAGAACTTTGGTTAGGACGACAAAACTTTTATGCCATTACCCGTTACAATCACAGCCGTATGTATGCCATGGCAGTTATTCAGCTTTCAGAAGCGATTCGTAGTGGATATGAGTCATCAAAATGAAGCGCGGTATTGTTAAATATTTGACCTTATCGGTGATGCTCACAGGACTCTGGTCCTGTGGAACCGTCACAGAACAAAAAGACGGTGCGCCCAGAGTCAAACCGGATGTGGCCAATATTCCGGATGCGGTACCTCGTGATGAACCGCGAAGCAAATATGGCAATCCGGCTTCATATGAAGTATTTGGCAAGCGTTATTACACCCTTGCCAGCAGTGAAAACTATGTAGAGCGGGGCAAGGCTTCATGGTATGGCACTAAGTTTCACGGTCGACGTACTTCCAGTGGCGAGCCTTATGATATGTATGCGATGACTGCTGCGCACAAAACGCTGCCGTTACCCAGTTATGCTGAAGTCACCAATTTGGATAACGGACGTAAGGTGGTGGTTAAGATTAATGACCGTGGT
>NZ_JAUSCC010000011.1 GCF_030651745.1 Methylophaga sp. | reverse complement strand
ACCCGGCAATAGGCGCGGATCGCAGACTCTCTTTCTTCAAATATGCTCATTTAATTCTCCTCTTGAACACGTCACTGGGACGATTTAGGGCAGTTCCTCCGGAACAGGTACGCCAACTCCAACCAGGCGTGAAAACAATCGTGTGACCGCCGGTATCAGCCGATCATTAAAGTCGTAATAAGGGCTATGGCATGGCACTTGATGATCCGGACCATCATCACTGCCAATCAAAGCAAATGCACCGGGAATATGTTGCAGGTAATAACTGAAATCTTCGGAGGCCATAATCGGTGTTGCAGTGACAAAATCCAATGAGTCAGCACCATTGATTTCCTGCCATAAACTGCGCATTTGTGTGGCCTGCACAGGATGATTAATGGTCGCATCATAGCGCGGGAAATTTTCAACCTCGGCAACCACGCCATAACTGGCCGCAGTTTGCTGGCTTATTTCAGTAATCAGCCGATAGATTTCATCGCGGGTTTTTCTGTCAGGTACTCTGATACTGCCGCCAATAACAGCATTTTGTGGAATAACCGTCGGCGCGCTTGGTGCTTCGATCGAGGTGACACTGATCACAGCAGCTTGTTGAGGTGCCAAACGTCGACTGATGATTTGTTGCAGATTTAAGGTGATCGCACTGGCTGCTAATACCGGATCACGACATAGTTCAGGTTGACTGGCATGACCACCTTGACCATGCAAAGTAATCTTAAATGTGCCGTTACCACACATTACCAGGCCATCAGGGCAAAGCATCTGGCCAAAAGGAATGGCGGGCCAGTTATGCCAACCATAAATTTCGTCGACACCATCAAGTGCACCGTCTTTGATCATTTCTCTTGCGCCATGACCACCTTCTTCAGCGGGCTGAAAAATCAACGTGACAGGACCGGTTAACTGAGCTTCGTGATATTTGAGCCATTTAGCCGCTGCTAATAAGGTTGCAGTGTGGCCATCATGCCCACAGGCATGCATGCAGCCTTCATTCATCGAACTCCAGGCTTTTAACGTGGCTTCGTGAATAGGTAACGCATCCATATCACCACGCAAGGCAATATGTGGCGCCGCAGTGCCATTGGGATTGAGTATGCCCACCGTGCCAGTGCCGGCACAGCTACGCCAGGTAATATTCAGTGAACTGAGAATCTCGCGAACACGTTGCGCAGTGCGATGCTCCTGCCAGCCCATTTCCGGATGAGCATGAAATTCACGGCGTATTGTTTCAGCTGTGGTGATGGTGTCTTGCCAGACATCTGACATGAGCCCTCCCCTGTTTTGGACCGAGCAACACAATTGTTGGGTGATCCGTTTATAAACAAATGCAAGTCACTATGTGACTCTAAAGGTGATTTGATGGTATTTCGGAGTAGCTATCTCGCTCTAAATGATTAGGCAAGTGCTGTGTTATTTGTGACACGTTGTGCCACGTTTGGTTCAAATGACATCGTTATCAACGTAGTTCGACCATAACAAGCGTTGAGATGAATTACCAATATTTTTCAATACTGATATGTCCCGGCTCACGCCGACTGTGCTTTTTTAATCCGCGTTCAGTCAATACATTCATGGTATCCAGCACCATATCCGGATTGCCACACAACATCAGATGGCTGTCGGAATCAATGCGGCCACCGGCTCGTGATTCCAGTTTATTGTCGAGTATGGCTGCCGGGATGCGTCCTGCGATCGCATAATCACAAGGCTCTCGGCTGACCATCGGGATATAGCTGAACTGGTGAGTATGTTGCTCAGCAATAGAGCGAATGGTTTGTTGATAGGTCAGCTCTTCGGTATAACGAACGGCATGGACCAAGGCTATCCGTTCAAACTGTTGCCAAACCTCAGTGGTTTTAATGATCGATAAAAACGGGCCAACGCCGGTGCCGGTTGCCAGTAAAAATAATTTTTTAGCTGCGGGTATCTGCTTAACCGTTAATAAACCTGTGGCTTTGGCAGCAACTTTGATACTGTCGCCGGCTTTAAGTTTAGCCAAACGGGTTGAAAACAGTCCGCCAGGGACTTTGATAAAGTAAAAGTCCAATGATTTTTCACCTGGTGCATTGACCAGTGAAAACGGTCGACTGACTTCTTCACCATCAATCTCCAGTGCCAAACGAGTAAACTGGCCGGCTTCAAAGGCATCAATGGATGCATCCACTCTCAGCGAATGTAGACTCTCCGTCCATTGTTTGTTTTCTATTACTCGGCCTTCGCTCCACTTACTCATCATTCATTCCTGCCCGGTAATCCGCATGGTTTATTAGCATGACCATATCAATAATATATGGGTTACAGCAAAACCGATCGAAGCTGTTAACGGTTGTAGCTGATTGGCAATCTGATTGATAGCCCATTTTGTATTATCATATGATGTTGATTATTCTAAATTCCAAGCAGTATCGAGAACCTCATATGAATTCAGTACTGGATATGCAGGCCCTGCAAGCCGCCCCCGTCAATCGTATTCCATTTCCCTTTTTTAAGGTGGAACGCTCGATACGCTCGGATGTGCTTAATCGTGTTATCGGAGATTTTCCGGATATCGACGATGGTGGCAGTTTTAATGTCGATGATGTGCCAGTAAATGAGGATTTCAAGTCTTTTCTGGATTCCATAGACAGCCCTGAATTTCGCCAGATCATCTGCGATAAATTCGATGTACAAGTCATGAATTTACCAATGATGATGACCTTGCGAGGTTATTCAAGACAAAAAGATGGACGTATTCATACTGATTCAAAAACCAAGCTGGTTACTATCCTGATTTATCTCAATGAGAGCTGGGATGCCGCTACTGGTCGTTTGCGAATTTTAAATAATGCTCATGATATGGAAGATTATGTGGATGAAATCAGTCCTGGGCCGGGCTCACTGGTAGCATTTAAAGTGACAGATAATTGCTGGCATGGCTATCCCAGTTATGAGGGAACTCGCCGTTCTATCCAGATAAACTTCCTGACCAGCGAAGCGGCTAACAATAAACACCGTTTTTTCCACAAACTCAGTGCAAAACTAAAAAGCTGGTTACGCAAACGTAAAGTGAAGGCGGCTTAACTGATGTCTTACCTTCAGGATCCGCGCGTTTTATTTGCCGCTGAACGAACATTGCTGGCTTGGAATCGCACGGGTTTGACCTTCATCATGTTTGGTTTTTTAATTGAACGCTCAGGTCTGTTAATTGAGATATTATCCAGCGAACAGCAACTGCTGAATACCACAATGACATTTATCATCGGTCTGGCGTTTATTTTACTGGGAAGTTTTACAACAGTTTATGCTGCCCGACAATTTCAACGTGTATTAAAAACCTTAGGGGAATCGGAATTTCCTGAAGGTTACCGGACGCAATGGGGCGTCGTTGTAAGTTTAATAGTAGCTCTGCTTGGTAGCTTATTGGCTATCAGCTTATTTATCACCTACAACTGAGTCCCCGTCATGTCCAAATGGTTATTGCTAAGTCTCGCCATTCTTGCGGAAGTTTTTGGCACCAGCTTTCTGAAAGCTTCTGACGGTTTTACCAAATTCTGGCCTTCAATTGCTGTTATCGTTGGATATGTTGTTGCTTTTTATTTCTTATCCTTGTCTTTGAAGGTCATTCCGGTTGGCATTGCCTATGCTATATGGGCAGGTCTCGGAGTGGTATTGATTGCGTTAATCGGTTGGGTGGTGTTTAGTCAGAAACTTGATACGGCTGCCATCATCGGCATTTCAATGATCTTAGGTGGCGTGATAGTGTTGAATGTATTTTCTAATAGCGTAACGCACTAACTCTCGCGCTGAATCAAGCTGTTTTTTGCTACAAATTGCCCACTGCTGGGCGTGAACTTTCGGATTTTTTATGAGCTCGTCGGACAAAACACACAATAAAATTGAAAACGGCCCGTTAATGGACGCAAATTCATTGGGCAGCGCCCTGCGTTATGTGTTTTCAGGCCGCCTGGCTTTACCTGATGGTCACCTCCCCAAAGCCAAACACACAGTGCCAGAGGATTTTGTCGGCGTTGGCGTAACGACCTCCGATGATCCTGCAGTGGATGACTACGTCCTGCAACAACTTGAAGCATTAAAAATCAAACAGGTTCGCCTCGATTTTACCTATGGTGATGAGGGTGGCCCGGTAACCCGTTTGCTGGAACGTTTATTGGCAACCGATATTCAAGTGCTTTTGCATCTAGTGCAACCATTTACCGAAGCGCAACAAATGAAAACCGGCAGTGCACAATTGCGCTGGCGTGAGTTTGTGCAAACCGCTGCCAGTCGATTCGGATCACGCGTAACTGCGATTGAAATTGGTTCAACCAGTAACCGTCGCCGCTGGGCGGGTTATGACACCGAGAGTTTTTTTAACACCTGGCGTATTGCTTATGAAGAGATCAAATCTCGTCATATCAAGATAGCTGGACCGAATATTTCTGATTTCGAACCGCTGCATAATATTGCGGTTTTGACGCGGTTGCGTCGTGACAATCAATTGCCGGATATTCATACCAATAACTTGTTCAGTGAGCGTGTGACCGAACCTGAACGCTTTGATCATCGTATTTTCGGCACCAAACTGGCGATGCGCCTGAAAGTAAATCTGGTGAAAAAAGCCCGTATTCTGAAAAAGATCACCGACGATTTTGGTGTCAAAGAATTTATTTCGCCAGCAGCGTTCTGGACGCTGCCGCGGATCCGCCGGGTATTGGTGAATGGCGAAGAGAAACAAGCAGACTATCTCAGTCGTTATCTGACCTTACTGGCGGCTTCTGGTGCCATGCAGCAAGCTTATTGGGGTCCGTTTATCTGTCACCGTGAAGGCCTGATAGATGATGGCTACGAAACCTATCCTGAGTTAGAAAGAATCACTCATTATCGTTCTGTATTGGGACAACAACAGGATTTCAGACTACGTCCGGCCTTCTATGCCATGCAGAACTTTATCCGTTTGATTCCAGGCAGCTTATATGAAGGGCCGTTAGCCACTGCAGAAGCTATTGAAGTACATGCGTTTCGCAATAAAGATAAACTCATCCATGTGTTATGGACAGCCAACGGACAGGCGATGCCCATGCATGCTTTATATGCCCCGTCTCAACTGGACAACGTTGAAACCATTACCCGGGATGGAGCAGTCGCCATTGAACAGCCAGAGTTTGTCACCGAATCCCCCATTTTTCTTTGCTGGCCAGCTAACGCAAAGATTGATCTCAAAGCCAGTCCAAAAGCTCGTGAAAGAGTTTCGGTTTATCGCCATGCTGCTGGCAAAAATTTGTATGAATTTGAACAGGATGGCTGGAAAGGCTTGTTAATTGCTGAAAACGCCGCGCAGGCTGCTGAACTTAAACAAAAACTGCATCCAGCCTATTTACCCGAGGCAACAGAAGAAAACACTCTACGTAAAGCACGTAATATTATCTGGCGTATAGAGGATCTGCTGGACAAAACTATTGTCGCCAAAAAACCTTTGCGCATGCCAGCGCATAAGCGACTGCTTGATAAATTCAAGCCGTGTAAGTCGAAACGTAGTTGGAATGCCGCCGCTGAATTATTACGTCGGGGTATTCCAACTGGATTACCTATCGCCTATTTTGAACGAACCGATGATAAAACGCTGACGGAAAATTATTATCTGTGTGATTTGGTGGATCATGATTTTTCCGCCAGAGAAATCCTCACCGCCTTCAATGATGGTGCTACTGAGTATCAAGGTGTCAGCGAAGACCAGTTATATCAACAGCTCAGCCAGTTTTTACTGGAAATGCATGGTCGAGGGGTATTTTTCCGTGATCTGGCCGGGGGAAATATCTTGATCAAGAAACAGGCTGATAGCAACTTGGAATTTACCCTGATTGATATCAACCGGGCACGCTTTTTCAACCGTAATGCCACCCTTTCCGAACGTCTGTCGGATCTGACAAGGATCTGTAATAAACTGCATTGGCAAGGCCGGGAAAAACTGGTCGGACTGTATCTTCAGCAAACCAAATATAAATTGCCATTCAACTTTCGCTGTCGTTTGCCGTTTTATCTTTATGATTTTAAAGTTAAATTCAAACGTCGTTATGGACGTAAAGCTATCAAACGGCTATTCAACAAATTACGCAGCGCTGATAAAAATTAGCTGACTTTTATTCCGCAGCCACTAGGCGTAAATTAGGGGCTACTGATAAAGGAGTTCCTGCAATGACGTTGGAAAATATAACCTTTGTTTTAGGTTGGGCTGCTGTGCTCAATTTTTCGCTGCTGATAGTCTGGTTTATTGTCTATGCATCAAGCGCTGACAAAATCTATCAATTGCATAGCCGTTGGTTCAACATATCTCGCGAGCAATTTTCTCAATTACATTATTGCGGAATGATGTTTTACAAACTCGCCATATTTTTGTTTTTGCTCACACCTTATATTGGTTTGAAATTTGTGCCATCATAAGCCTGCCTGTTTTATTCCCACTATGACCCGAAAATGATGCCGTCCAACTTCGACGGTTGTTTTTGTGCGTCTTTAAATTTGTTGAATGGAGTTTATTGTGACTACGCAACCTGACATTATTATTTCCGAGCTCGATTACACGCGTATCGAAAACCTGCTGCAATCATCTACCGATATTCCGGCGAATATTAAAGCGGCTTTAGAAACCGAGTTAGAACGCGCTGAGCTGGTTGCACCCGAACAGATGCCAGCCAATATCGTGACCATGAATTCACAGGTAAAATTTTCTGTTATCTCCAGCGGGGTAACTTTTACGCTGAAATTGGTCTATCCAAAAGATATGGATGATTCTGGTAACACGATTTCCATTTTAGCGCCGGTTGGCAGTGCCATGCTTGGCCTGAAAGAAGGCGATGAAATTGACTGGCCAGATGGTAAGGGTGGAATGTTACAGGTCAGGATCGAATCCATAGAATATCAACCGGAGCGAGCAGGTGAATTTCACCGATAGTTCCGGTTAACCAAAGCCGGAGTCCGATATGTTAAAGAAATGGTTGGGTCTGCTGTCGATTTTGATTTTCAGTGCTTGTAGTTCTGAACCATCAGATGAGCGGCGTCTGATTATTGAAGATTTGCCAGTCAGCTACAGCGGCACGCTGCCCTGCGCTGACTGTCCAGGGATTGATTACCGTCTCAATTTATTCGCAGATCATAGCTACTATCTGCAATTGCATTATCAGGAGTCTGGTGATGATTCAACTTTCTATCAGCTGGGCCAATGGCAGCAACAAACCAGTCAGTTGAGATTGTTATCTGATAATCCTCAACAAACTGCGTTTCAAATCGAAAGAGATGGCAGCATCAGTTTGCTGGATCAGGAATATACGGTAATCAACAGCTCGCTAAATTATCAATTACAACGTGATGCAATGTTTCAAGCTGTTTATCCCGCCATGCAGTTTCATGGTATGTACAGTTACATGGCGGATAGTGGCATTTTTAAAGAATGTCTGACAGGCCAACGTTGGTTTGTCGCCCATGAAGCGGATAATGCAGCACTTGAATCCCTGTATCTGGAGTATGTCGATGAGGCAAATCAACCGATTTTAGTCGAGTTGACCGGCTATATGGAACCTCGTCCAAATTCCGATACCGGTGAAATGCAGCCGACATTAATTGTCACTAAAGCCCAGGACATCTGGCCTGGCGAGACTTGTGGCGAGCTGGGTTATAACGAAAATTTAATCAATACCTACTGGAAACTGACCCGCTTGAATGACGAGCCAATAGAAGTTTACGAACAGCAACGTGAACCATCACTTATTTTGGCCAGTGAAGAAAACCGGCTGTCCGGATCGGATGGTTGCAATCGAATTATGGGCAACTATCAGCTACGAGAAGACAAACTTAAATTCAGCCGAATCGCCAGCACAATGATGGCTTGTGCTCAAGGCATGGAAACGGCTCAAGCGATGCATTTTATGCTGGAAAAAGTGCGTTACTGGAAGATTGAAGGTCAACATCTTGAATTAGCGGATGTGAATGGCAATGTGATGGCACGGTTTGAAGCAGTGCATCTGCAATAGTCATGCAGTTAATCTTTCGCGGCGCTAATATTCTCGAAGCCCACATTGTGGCGGGCTTACTGGAAGCTCATGAGATGGAAACCTATGTCGGCGGCCACTATCTGCAAGGCGCAGTTGGCGATTTACCGGCCAGTGATTTTGCCCATGTCTTTGTCAACGATGATGATGTGGATGCTGCAGAAAAACTGATCGCGGACTATGAAGCTGGCAAGTTTGCCGGTGTAGATGACTATTCCGAGAAATAGTGTCTGGCCTGCGCAGAATCGATATGGATCTGCGATATCAATTGATCCAGATCGGCAAATTTATGTTCATCGCGCAGTTTCTTCAGAAAATATACCTGTACATGTTCACCGTAAATATCGCGTTCGAAATCAAACAGATGCACTTCCAGTAACGCTTTATCACTCCCTGAAACAGTCGGTCTGACACCGATATTGGCCACGCCGTTGACTGGTTCTTCATCGATACCATACAACTGCACGGCATAAACCCCTTTTAACGGTACTTTGGCCCGATGCAAATGAATATTGGCAGTCGGGTAACCCATTTTACGGCCACGTTTATCGCCATGCGCCACGCGACCACTCATCCGATAAGGACGTCCTAACAGCTTTTCTGCTACGGCTAAATCTCCCTCTCGCAAAGCTTCCCGAATACGGGTACTACTCACTCGCATATCATCAATAGCAAAAGTATGCATATTGACCACTTGAAATCCGTGCTGTTTACCTACTTTCTGCAGTAAAGCAAAGTCACCTTGACGATCTTTGCCAAAGCGAAAATCATCACCGACCACCAGATAGCGTACATTTAAACCATCTATCAATAACTTCTGGATAAAAGTTTCAGCCTGCATTTCGGCAAGCTGACGATTAAAACGCAAAACACAGAGCTTTTGAATCGAATAGGCACGCAACGCTTCAACTTTTTCACGAAATCGCGATAATCTTGCTGGGGCTTTTTGCGGGACAAAATATTCATAAGGCTGCGGTTCAAAGGTGATCACTACGGCTGGTAAATTCAGCATATCCGCTTTCATTGCCAACTGTGTCAGTACCGCCTGGTGGCCAAGATGAACACCATCAAAGTTGCCAATTGTTGCCACACAACCTTGAGCAGGGTCAGGTAAATTGTATAAGCCGCGAATGATTTTCGGCATGAATAATTCAGTGTTAGAAATAAACACAACAGACTAACGGGAAATTAGCAAACATTCCAGCGGGCATGTCTGCTTCGATTCACTTATAATGTGCCGTTAACGCGGGATTTGTACAGAGGCCAATATGGTGGCAAAACGCAAAAAACTGGATTATGAGGCGGCTGTCAGTGAGTTGGAATCACTGGTAGAGCGTTTGGAAAAAGGTGATATTAGCCTTGAAGAATCTTTGAAACTCTACGAACGCGGAGTATTGCTTACCCGCGATTGCCAGGAAGCTTTGCAAGCGGCTGAACAAAAAGTACAAATGTTATTACAGCAATCCGGCCAGTCCGATTTAGTGGATTTTGATCCTGATTCCGAGGTCTCGTGACACAACAGCTCTCTTTAACTGACTGGATGACCGCGCACCAGCAACGTATCAGTTCAGCCCTGCAGCACCGATTACCTTCGACCAGCGGTGTCTCGGCAACAAAGTTAAGCGAAGCAATGCATTACGCTACGTTAAATGGTGGAAAACGCTTGCGGGCAATGTTGGTCTATGCCACGGGAGAAGCGTTTAATGCTGATACCGATGCGCTGGACGCCGCTGCCAGCGCGGTTGAAATGATTCATGCCTATTCACTGGTGCATGACGATATGCCAATGATGGATGATGATGATCTGCGTCGAGGCAAGCCTACCTGCCATAAGGCCTATGATGAAGCGACGGCTTTATTAGTTGGTGATGCACTACAAAGTCTGGCCTTTGAATGCCTGTGTGATAATCAGCTTTCACCTGCCCAGCAAATCGCAATGGTTAAGTGTTTGGCGCATGCATCTGGTGCTGCAGGTATGGCTGGTGGTCAGGCTATCGATTTAGCATCTGTCGGCAAACAATTAAACCAATTTGAACTGGAAGCCATGCATCAGCTAAAAACAGGTGCATTAATCAAAGCCAGTGTGGCACTGGGTGCACATTGCAGCTCAACATGTACCACTGCCGATTTTCAGCATCTTGAAAATTATGCGGCAGCTATCGGACTGGCATTTCAAGTTCAGGATGATGTGCTTGATGTAATCGCTGATACCAAAACACTGGGTAAACAACAAGGCGCAGATATTGCTCGCAATAAACCAACCTACCCTGCTTTAATGGGGCTTAAAGCCGCGCAACATAAAGCACAATCGCTTGTTGAAGAAGCCTTGGCCGCGCTTGATAATCTGGATAATCAATGTCTGGCACTGCGAGCATTGGCAAACTTTGTCGTGCAACGGACTTTTTAATGACACTGGATAACATGACAAGCCTACTTGCTCAGATAGACTCACCCGCCCAGTTACGTCAATTAGAGCGTAAACAGCTGGATCAGTTAGCGGTTGAAATCCGTGAGTTAATCGTCGACAAAATTCAACAAACCGGCGGCCATATCTCGTCGAATTTAGGAGTTGTTGAACTGACACTGGCTTTACATTATGTGTTTAACACTCCTGAAGACCGCTTGGTCTGGGATGTCGGTCATCAAAGTTATGCACATAAAATCCTTACCGGCCGCCGCGATCAAATGCATACCATGCGACAACCTGACGGACTTTCGGGATTTCCCAAACGCAGTGAAAGTGAATATGACAGCTTTGGCGTCGGTCATTCTAGTACATCGATCAGTGCCGCTTTAGGCATGGCGATTGCGGCTCGTGCCAATGGTGATTCCAGACATTCAGTAGCAATTATCGGTGATGGTGCCCTTACTGCGGGACAAGCCTATGAAGCTCTGGCACACGCCGGTGATTTGGGTGCCAATTTGCTGGTGGTGCTCAATGATAATGAGATGTCTATATCCAAAAATGTCGGCGGTATGGCCAATTATCTGGCTAGGCTACTGTCTGGTCGTTTTTACCGTTCTGCCCGTGAAAGCAGCAAAAAAATGCTGGAAAAGATCCCTCCAGCCTGGGAATTTGCCCGGCGTACTGAAGAGCATGTCAAAGGCATGATGATGCCTGGAACCTTATTTGAAGAAATGGGGTTCAATTACATCGGCCCTATAGATGGGCATGATCTGGATACCTTAATCACTACCTTGAGTAATTTGCGCAACAGCAAAGGTGCGCAATTTCTGCATATCGTCACTAAAAAAGGCAAAGGATTTGAACCAGCTGAACAAGAACCGTGTAAATATCATGGTGTCAGCCCGGCCAACAGTAAAAAATCCGGTCCAACCTTTACTCAGGTTTTCAGCCAATGGCTGTGCGATATGGGTGCCGCATCTGAAGATTTGATAGCCATCACGCCGGCAATGTGTGAAGGATCTGGGCTGAACGCCTTTGCTGAGCGCTTCCCTGACCGATACTTTGATGTCGGCATAGCCGAACAACATGCAGTGACTTTAGCTGCAGGTATGGCTTGTGAGGGTAAAAAACCGGTGGTCGCCATATATTCCACCTTTCTGCAGCGCGCTTACGATCAACTGATACATGATGTGGCTCTGCAAAATTTGCCGGTATTGTTTGCCATTGATCGGGCCGGCCTGGTCGGTGCAGATGGCGCAACTCATGCGGGCAGCTTCGATTTAAGTTATCTGCGTTGTGTTCCCAATATGCTCATCATGGCCCCCAGCGATGAAAACGAATGTCGACAAATGTTGACCACCGGTTTTCAGCATAATGGCCCTGCTGCAGTGCGCTATCCACGTGGTTGCGGCAATGGCACAGCCATTGAGCCACAACTCGATAGTTTGCCAATTTGTAAAGCTCAAACCCGCCGTACTGGTAAAAAAACGGCCATCCTGGCGTTTGGAACCCTATTGCATGCAGCGCTTGAAGCTGCAGATCAAGTTGATGCAACGGTTGTGAATATGCGCTTTGTAAAACCATTAGACACCGACATGCTGGATGAGATTGCCGCCAATCATGAACTCATCATCACCATTGAAGAAAATTCCGTGCTTGGCGGCGCGGGCAGTGCCGTGAACGAATACTTCCAGCAACAGGGAGTACAGGCTAATTTGCAGATGATGGGCCTTCCCGATAAGTTCATCGATCATGGCGAACATGCAAAAATGCTGAGTGCTTGTGGACTGGATGCAAGTGGTATTATCGATACCATCAATCGTTATTTTGCGTAATAATGGCCTGTTCGATAGGCTAATTCCTGAGTATAATAGTCAACATTATGAGTGCCACCTATACCTTAAAAATTCTGGCTGATTTTGCCTCTGCACACACCTTGCGGGATTACCCCGGGGATTGCCGGCGCATGCATGGCCATAACTGGAAACTGGAAATCGAAGTCACTGCCAATGCCCTTAATCAGCATGGTATGGGCATGGATTTTAAAACCATTAAAACGGCGACTCGTGAATTAGCCAAAACACTGGATCACCGTTATCTGAATGATATTCCGCCGTTTGATGAGATTAATCCAACAGCCGAAAATATCGCCCAGTTCTTTTATCAGCGCCTTAGCAATACGCTAAACACCGACACCGCCAAAGTTTCTGGCGTAACGGTCTGGGAAACCGACCGAGCCTGTGTCAAATATAGTGAGGACTAACCCGAATCATGACTGAACAAAACAAGCCCGTGGCAGCCGCAGAAATCGAAGACGTACAGAACATTAAAGACAAACGTCATATCGCCATTGATAAAGTTGGCATTAAAGATATTCGCCATCCCGTTGTGGTCAGTGATCGCACCACCGGCGAACAGCACACCGTGGCCAATTTCAATATGTACGTGAATCTGCCGCATCAGTTCAAGGGCACGCACATGTCGCGTTTTGTTGAGATCCTAAATCCGCATGAACGTGAAAGTACCGATAAATCTATTCACACTATGTTAGGTGAAATGACCGAGCGTCTGGATGCTGAATCCGGCTATATCGAAATGAGCTTCCCTTACTTTGTGAATAAAGAAGCGCCAATTTCAAAAGTCCGCAGTCTGATGGATTATCAGGTCAGTTTTATCGGTGAAATCGTTGGCAAGAAAACCAGCATGACGGTTAAAGTCATTGTGCCGGTCACCAGCTTGTGCCCATGCTCAAAAAATATCTCTGACTACGGCGCGCATAACCAACGTTCACATGTCACATTAACCGTCAAAACCGACAGCTTTATCTGGATTGAAGATTTAATTGATCTGGTGGAAGACGAAGCTTCCTGCCAAATTTATGGTTTGCTGAAGCGTCCTGACGAAAAATATGTCACTGAACACGCTTACGACAATCCGAAGTTTGTAGAAGATATGGTCCGTGATGTGGCGGCGCGCCTGAATGCAGATGATCGCATTAATGCCTACACCGTTGAGTCAGAAAACTTTGAATCCATCCATAATCACTCTGCTTATGCGTTGATTAGCAAAGGTTTCGATTGATAATCAGGTATACAGACACAAAAAAGCCCGGTCATACCGGGCTTTTTTATGCTCAGAATTTACGGCGTAAATCCAGCCGCTCCCCTTTGCGTTCCATATCAAACGCATTGAGAAAACTCATTCCCAGTAACGCTCGTTGCGGTTCCGGCCCGTCAATCACTACTGCATCTACATTATCCAATGAGATATCGCCGAGCTGTACGTTTTGCAGTTGAATGCTATATGCGAGTTCCACACCGGAAGCCGTTCTTACTCCAATCTGGTTAGCACCTAAATAGTCCACGCCTAAGCGTTTAGCAGTTTCACCATTTATCGCAATTACTGTTGCGCCGGTATCCACCATGAAGTCGACGGTATAACCGTTGACTGAGCCACTAGCCAGATACATACCGTTGGTCGGCCAAATACTGACCACCGGCATTTCAGCAGGTGCCGAATAAACGCCCCCCACCCGATTATTCAATTCGAATATGCTGCGTTGACCAGCAATATCCATGACCGCCTGATTACTGTTAGCACTGATTAATATTACCCCTTCCGGCGTTCGTTGGCCGACGGCTAAAAAATGCTGTTTCCGGTTAATTTCAACCACAGCATGATCGCGATACAGAGCCATGACCAGAATTTGTAAATCCTCTGACCACGCGTTAAGTGGAATACACAGTATAATGAGCACAGAAATCGTTAATTTACGCATTGTATCTACTCAACAAAAAGCCGTTTACTGCAAATAAGCATGACTAATTTTTCTTACCCTACCGTGACCGGTGTCATTCTCGCCGGTGGCGAAGCCCGTCGTATGGGCGGTCATGACAAAGGCCTGATAGCATTTGCAAATCAGCCGTTGGTTGCTCATGTTATTAATCACATAGCACCCCAGGTTGAGCAGTTGCTGATAAATGCAAATCGTAATATAGAGCGTTATCAACAATTTGGCTATCCTGTTATTCGCGATTCGCTATCCGACTTTCAAGGGCCGCTAGCGGGTATGCTGGCAGGTATGCTCGCCGCCAAGACCGATTATATTCTGACGGTACCCTGTGACAGTCCAGCACCTAGTAAAAAATTAAGACAGCGTATGCTGGAATGCTTGTTACTTTCAGGTAAAAAAATCGCTGTCGCCACTGATGGTAAGCGTATTCAACCAGTATTTGCATTAATACACTGTGAACTGGCAGACGATTTACATAAATATCTTGCAGCAGGCGAACGAAAAATTGATCGCTGGTTTGCTCAGCATCCAATGATTGAAGTGGATTTTTCTGATCAGCCGGAGAGCTTTAAGAACCTCAACCATCCCGAAGATCTTCTTACCAGCGCTTATAACATGCCAGTACCGATGTTAGGCATTGCGGCATACAGCGGTACCGGCAAAACCACTTTACTTACTCAATTAATTCCCAGACTGCGCGAATCCGGTTTAAACGTCGCTGTCGTTAAACATGCCCACCATTTATTTGATATTGATCAGCCGGGTAAAGATAGTTATCGGATCCGTGAGGCCGGTGCCAGCCAGATGCTGGTGGCTTCCAGACGTCTATTGGCCTTGATGCAGACCAGCGACAATGAACAGGCAGAGCCCCAATTAACAGATTGTTTAGCGCGATTGGATATGCAAAAACTGGATTTGATTCTGGTTGAAGGATTTAAACACGAAGCTTTTCCGAAATTAGAATTGCATCGTAGTAATATCGGTAAACCACTGATTTATCCGAACGACCATAATATTATCGCCATTGCCACTGATTCTGTTTTGCCTGATCAGCCCAACATTCCCGTGTTGAATCTGAATGATTTAGACGCCATTCTGCAGTTTATTACTACTTTTATCCGGCAATACCACCATGACTGAATTCACTCCTCAACCAAGTTGCGCTACCCCTGAACCCGCTACCACTTTACGGGTGGATGAAGCCAGACAGCGCATCTTGCAGCAAATCACTGCGATAAACTGTTGGCGCAAAGTGGCACTGCGTGATGCGTTGGGACAGGTTTTACATGAAGATGTGATTTCTCCATTATCGGTTCCGCCTCATGCGAATTCAGCTATGGATGGTTATGCACTTCGTGGAGAGGATCTCACCAATCAAACCACCACGCTAAAACTGATTGGTAGCGCCTTTGCAGGCCGGCCTTTTAAAAATGCCGTTAATGCAGGTGAATGCGTGCGCATTATGACCGGTGCAATGATGCCGGAACACTGTGACACCGTGATCATGCAGGAACAGGCAGAAGTACAAGATGATTTAATCGTATTCCATGGCGAACATCATCTCGGTGAAAATGTTCGACTAGCGGGCGAGGACATTCAAGCCGGTTCAGTAGTATTACGTGCCGGACATCGGATTATTCCTGCAGATTTAGGCCTGCTGGCTTCGCTTGGCTTGGCTGAAATAAAGGTTCGCAGAAAGATTCGTGTCGCGTTTTTTTCCACCGGTGATGAGTTACGTTCCCTTGGCGAGAGCTTAACGCCTGGTGATATCTACGATAGCAATCGTTATACGCTGTTTGCCATGCTCAAACGCCTGGATGCCGATGTGCTTGATATGGGTGTGGTCAAAGATACCCCTGATGATTTGCGTCAGGCATTGTTGCAAGCGGCGGCTGAAGCCGATGTCGTTATTACCTCTGGCGGTGTTTCGGTAGGTGAAGCAGATTACGTAAAACAGCTTTTAGCTGAACTCGGCCAAGTAGATTTCTGGAAAATAGCAATGAAACCCGGCAGACCACTCGCCTATGGCAAAATAGCCGACGCCCACTTTTTTGGTTTACCCGGTAATCCAGTATCAGTCATGGTGACTTTCTATCAGTTTGTACAACCGGCATTAAACAAACTGGCAGGTGCACTTGAGCAAACTCCATTGCTGTTACAGGCTGTCGCTGCTGCTGATATCCGTAAGCGTCCCGGTCGATTTGAATTTCAACGTGGATTATT
>NZ_JAUSCC010000148.1 GCF_030651745.1 Methylophaga sp. | reverse complement strand
AGGTAGGACTGTTTCATTTCATCTTCGATACTGATCGAGTCCAGTTCCAGAGCAATCTCAGACATTTAATATTCTTCCAAAATGAACAAAAGCAAGCCTAGCTTGTTGAAGTTTCAGGCAAAAAATTTTGCTGAGAAAACTTAAACAGAAGCTAACCATAACAAAGCAGTAATCCTACCACTCTGAGCGATTTCCTGCACGTTTATAAGATACTGCTAGGGTGTACCCGCTTTATCGAAATAATCGCTTAAATCCTGCTCCAAAGTCGCGAGAATTTCTTCCAGCGCATTTTGCCAGCCGGTTACAACGTTTTGCGGGGTGGTTTGATCAATTGAGGCATCTACTCTGAAGCCCGTTTGAAATAGCATCTTGCTCCGATCTGCATCACCTGGACTCATAAAAAATTGCATTTCCAAAACAGCTTGCGGTGAATGGCCAGCGCGATTATCACCATAGAGTTTGGTCACGGCAGCTTCCAGGACCAGATCGGCAGGTTGGGAATCATCGGTAATGACATCACTGAATAAACCGCTTTTAGCTAACCAGCGTTGTAACTGCGAGGTAAACATCACTTGAGGGTCAGTTAACAGCAGATGGCCCGCTTGCGGCTGGTATTCACTCTCGCCTACCCGAAACACAATATTTTCGGTGCGATAATGGGGTGCAATACGAATAGGTTTAATGCGTAACACTCGATTCTGAGCAAACTGTGCGGCAACATTACCTCGGTCTACATCAACTATATAAAAGCGTGGATCAACATTTTCCGCTTTTTTATCACCACCACCAAAACCGAAACAACCGGTCAAAAAACTAAACAGAACAATAACCAGCACTCTCTGCCATCTGTTAATCACGAAATGTTGTACTCCTGAATATTCCTGAAAATTTGCCGTTATAATAGCTGTGGTGACCATCCCTTCTCAAATAAATAAGGCGTCTGATGGACGAGATTAAAACCAAGATCCGCGATATTGCAGATTTTCCCGAACCCGGCATTTTATTTAAAGACATTACCCCACTTATGCAATCCCCTGTCTTACTGCGGCAGGCCGTTGAATTACTGATTTCCCCCTACCGAAACTCCAACATTACAGCCGTTGCCGGTATGGAGGCGCGAGGTTTTATTTTTGGTTCACTTGCCGCATCGATGTTAGGCGTTGGTTTCATACCACTGCGCAAACCTGGCAAGCTCCCGCATACAACGCATAAAGTCGAATATCAACTGGAATACGGTGAAGCTGGCCTGGAAATCCACGCCGATGCCGTGGCAGAAAATGACAATATTTTAATTGTTGACGATGTACTGGCAACGGGCGGAACTGCCAAGGCCAGCTGCGAATTAATTCAACTACTGGGTGGTAATGTGATTGCCTGTGTGTTTCTGATGGAACTTACCGCGCTTAAAGGCCGTTCTCTACTGACTAATTTTAATGTACACAGCGTAATTCAATACTGATGAAATTTTTACTTTTTTTGTTATTCACCACAGCTACCAGTGCCAACACGGTTTATCAATCTGCCGTTCATGAAGCAAATTGGCAGATAGACCAATCACCACTGTCCTGCACCTTAAAACATGATGTTACTGATTTTGGTCAGGCAGTGTTCCATCGTGAAAACGGTGAAGCATTGCAACTGTCGATTGCTACTCAGGATCATCCTGCCTCGCAGTCCAGTGCCGAGCTGGTAATTATTAATACACCCTGGCAAAACGATATTGTCAGTCAAAAATTAATGACCTTGCCGGTAATCTATGGCCAACGCCAGTTTAAGGTGGAAGGTAATGCGGCGAGAAAAGCCCTGTCAGCCCTGCAACAGGGCCAGTTTGTGCAACTGCAGTATGCCTCTCAAAGCAGCACTCAACCAGTCAGTGTCATTCTGTCAAATGTGCAATTTCTGCCAGCTATGCGAGAGTTTCAGGAATGCTCAGACAAAATGCATCCAGACAGCTTTGTCGATTTACAGTATTTCAATGTGTATTTTGAATCGGAAAAAGCCATTCTCGACAATACAGCCTCACAACGTATGAAACGTCTGGCGGAATATCTGAAAGTTGATAACAGTATCTCGCGCATTATTATCGAATCACACACCGACAGTTTCGGCCGTAAAGAGCTGAATACCGAACTCTCAGAAAAGCGCGCCGAAGTCGTCAAAACATTCTTGATACAGCAGGCCGAAGTTGATGAGGGAATTATCGAAACCCATTCTTATCGTGATAACAAACCTGTTGCTGATAATAAAACACCGGAAGGCCGTGCTAAAAACCGCCGTACTGAATTACGGTTAATCCGCTAAAGTTGATCTTTCATATCCACCACTGCTGGAGGCCATGAAAGATCAACTGGCCCTAGTGCCAGATTGATAGTAACTCCTGGGTTACCTGCTGATAATCAGACGCTTTGGTAATTGCCGAAATCATCGCTACCGATCCAACACCGGTTGAATGTAGTGCTCTGGCGCGTGGCACATCGATTCCGCCAATCGCCACCAGTGGCGTATGTCCGTCTAATAAACGTATCCACTCGGCTAAGCGGTCAAATCCCTGTGGTTGCCATGGCATCTGTTTGCTGTCGGTTTCAAAAATCGGACCCAATGCAATATAACTTGGGTTTACGGCCAAAGCCCTAGCCAATTCCCAATAGGAATGGGTGGAAATCCCCAATCTCAATCCAGCCTGTTCGATTTCCAGCAAATCAGCATCATGCAAATCTTCCTGCCCCAGATGCACGCCATAAGCACCGTTATTAATCGCCAGTCGCCAGTGATCATTTACAAAAAACTGAATGTCGCTATGTTGGCCAACGATATCAACCGCATTGGCAATTTCCATATTGAGAAACTCATTGTCAGTTTGTTTTAAGCGTAATTGGAGGGTCTTAATGCCAATGGTTAATAAACGATTAACCCAGTCCGCACTGTCGACCACTGGATAAATTCCCAGTCGATCCGGACATTCCGGGAAACTGAAACTCTTGCCAATCAGATCCGGTGTATAACTCAACCTGGGAATATCACGAAGCTCAAACGGTTGTCGTTGATGGGAGAACAACTTATAAGGCCCCAATGACTGTGATTCACGAATTCCGCGATTGATATAACTACGCGACAGAATCACTGCATCACGAATATCCGCACCTTGCGCCAGATAGCAGGCCAGACTGGATGCCAGTACACAGCCGGTGCCACGAACATTTTTCTTCAGTCTTTGCTGATAACAATAAAAATGGCTAAAGGCACTAGCAAAATAATCCGACACAAAACTTTGGTCACCATGCCCTCCTTTCACCAGACAAGCCGAAAGCCCCTCCTCAATCAACTCGCGCACCTGTTTTTCCACTGACCAGTCCGGGTTATCTGTAATGAAATTCATCTCAGGCAGATTAGGCGTTAGCAAAGTGATTTTGGGCAATACTGCTTTACGAACAAATTCAAGCACTTCAGGGGCTGCCTGCTGTCCGCCGCTGGTGGCTGCCATTACCGGATCCATCACTACTGGCACATCATGCAGCGTGAGAATTTTTTCAATGACTTTGGCAATTTCCAGATTGGGGATCAAACCAATTTTGATCGCCGCTATCTCAAAGTCAGCAATGCAACTTTCATATTGTTTAAGAAATTTATCCGCAGTTAACGGATTGAAAGCTCGCATGCCATTATGTGTTTGCTCGGTCAGGCAAGTCACCAGCGGCACCGGATGACAATCATGATGACTGACCGTCTGAATATCTGCTGTCAGCCCAGCACACCCCTGAGGATCCATACCGCCTATTAATAAGATTGCAGTTTTGTTTGTTTGCTCAAGCATGTTGTTGCCAGATGGGTTGATCCAGCGTCGGTGTACTGGGTTTGGCAAAATCGCGTTTTGGCATAATGCCCGCTTCAAATGCCAATCGTCCGGCATTAATGGATTGCTTAAAGGCTTCAGCCATTAACGCTGGTTCAAGCGCTTCGGCAACAGCCGTATTTAACAAAATTCCGTCATAACCCAGCTCCATGGCCTGCACTGCATCAGAAGGTTTGCCAATGCCCGCATCGACCAGTAAAGTCATGTGTGGCAGGCGTTCTCTTAATGTTCTCAAAGCATAAGGATTTAATAATCCCTGTCCAGTTCCAATCGGTGCGCCCCATGGCATTAACACTTCACAACCGGCTTCTGCCAGTTTCTGGCATAACACCAAATCATCCGTGCAATACGGAAACACCTTAAAACCATCAGCAATCAGGGTTTTAGTCGCTTCCAGCAAGGCAAACGGATCGGGTTGCAGATTAAAGCTGTCACCCAACACTTCCAGCTTGATCCAGTCGGTTTCAAATAACTCACGTGCCATATGTGCGGTTTTAATCGCTTCGGCCGCACTGTAACAGCCTGCTGTATTGGGTAATAAATGACAGCCTAAGGCTTCAATCATCTTCCAGAATTGCTGCCCGCTATTGGCCTGGCTGGCACTTTGCCGGCGCAGCGACACGGTAATCACTTGTGCACCTGATGCTTTAATCGCATCACACATCACCTGTGGCGAGGGATATAACGCCGTGCCAATAAACAAACGGCTGCTTAGGGTTTGGCCGTAAACTGTCCAGTCAGATGCCTGCATGTCAGCCTCCACTGATTGGCGACAGCACATCAATGCTATCGCCTGCTGATAATTGATAAGTTGCATGTGCAGATTTGGCGATAATGGTGTCGTTAATCACCACCACAAAACGCCCTTCTTGCCAGCCATGTTCGGCCAGGAATTTCTGCAAGTTGCTATGTGTGGTTAGCACTGGCTGTTCATTCAATGTGAGTTGAATGGGTTTGATCGACTCAGCTTGCATAACGCACTCCCGAATCTGTTTGTTCTGATAATTTTGTGAGTAATTGGTCAACCATCACCGGCCCCAGCAAATAACCATGCCGATAAAAGCCATTAAGCTGATAGCCCCACTCCTGCTGACGAATCGTCGGTAAATGATCCGGTAACGCCGGACGACAATGCGCCTGCATTTCCAATACCCGCGCTTCGGCAAAACCTTTATGAATGCTGTACAGCGCGGATAACAACTCCATTGCACTGCGCACACTGACCGGCGATCTATCTTCCGATTCAATGACCGTCGCACCAATCACATATTGATGATCCGGTCTGGGTGCCAGATATAGCGGATAACGCGGATGCATTAACCGCACGCACTGTTGCAAATTCACCTCCGGCGCATAAACACGCAGCACTTCACCACGCACACCCCGTAAATCACTTATATCCGCTTTGCTGCCATTACCCCGGCAATCAATCACCGAGCTAAATTGATCCAGTGAATAGCCCAGCGTTTGCTTACATAAAATCTCAAGCGTTTCTGTTGTCAGCGACTCAATCGGTTCAATGGTTTTCCAATCAGCATGTTCGGTCAGAAACTCCCCGACCTGCTGATAAAATTGCCGGTTATCCAGACAACTCTCCTCTGCAAAATACAAAGCTGAACTGAATTTCTCTGCTAATTCTGGTGACAGGTTCTGTAACTGCTGACGATCAATCTGCTGATAATCTGCCGGTTCCAGAATATGTTCTGCACGGCGTTGATAACGTGCCAATTCCGCTTTATCGCCCTCATGTGCCACGACTAAGGTGCCGGTTTTGGGATAAAAAACTGGTGTATCCAATTCGGCCAGCCACTTATTCCACATTGCCTGACTTTGAATCCCCATATCCCGAATGGATCTATCTGCAGTGACCGCTTCAGTAAACGGCGCAATCATTGACGCGGCAATAAAACCGGCACTATCTGTACCGACTTTATTATCTGCTGACAAAATCGTCACCGCATGGCCAGCCTGAATCAGCCGCCATGCCGTTAAACGACCTATCAGACCGCTGCCAATAATTAAAAACCGCTGCATAAAAGCGTGTTAAACCTGATGATAGATTTTGCTGCCACCGGCCTTAAACTCTTCTGACTTCTCGGCAAAGGCTTCTTTCACATCATGTGAAATCTTCATCGAGCAGAATTTCGGCCCACACATGGAACAGAAATGCGCCACTTTGGCACTCGGTTTTGGCAGGGTTTCATCATGGAAAGCACGTGCGGTATCCGGATCCAGACCCAGATTAAATTGATCTTCCCAACGGAATTCAAAACGCGCTTTGGAAATCGCATCATCACGCTCATGCGCACCCGGATGACCTTTGGCCAAATCGGCTGCGTGGGCAGCAATTTTGTAGGTAATAATGCCGACTTTGACATCGTCTTTATTCGGCAAACCCAGATGCTCTTTGGGTGTGACATAACACAGCATCGCCGTACCAAACCAACCAATCATCGCCGCACCAATGCCTGAGGTAATATGGTCATAACCCGGTGCAATATCAGTAACCAAAGGCCCTAAGGTATAAAACGGCGCTTCATGGCAGACTTCCAATTGCAGATCCATATTTTCTTTGATCTTATGCATTGGCACATGACCCGGTCCTTCAATCATGACCTGCACATCATGTTTCCAGGCAATATGGGTTAATTCACCCAAAGTACGCAGTTCGGCAAACTGGGCTTCATCATTGGCATCAGCTTGTGAACCCGGACGTAAACCATCACCCAAAGAAAACGATACATCGTAGGCTTTCATGATTTCGCAGATATCTTCAAAGTGCGTATACAAAAAGCTTTCTTCATGATGCGCCAGACACCAGGCCGCCATAATCGAACCACCTCGCGACACAATGCCGGTAGTACGATTAACAGTCAGTGGAATATGCGCCAGACGAATACCGGCATGAATCGTAAAGTAACTGACGCCCTGCTCGGCTTGCTCAATCAAGGTGTCACGGAAGACTTCCCAAGTCAGATCTTCGGCAATACCGTTTACTTTTTCCAGTGCCTGATACAAAGGAACAGTACCGATTGGCACAGGTGAATTACGGATAATCCATTCACGGGTTTGGTGAATATGTTTACCGGTGGACAAATCCATCACGGTATCGCCACCCCAACGGGTGCTCCACACCATTTTTTCAACTTCTTCTTCAATAGAAGATGTGGTGGCTGAGTTACCGATATTGGCGTTGATTTTTACCAGAAAGTTACGGCCGATAATCATCGGCTCGGCTTCAGGATGATTGATATTGGCAGGGATAATCGCCCGGCCTTCAGCCACTTCCTTACGGACAAATTCCGGGGTAATGTGATTAGGCTTATCGGCTGGCAGCTCGCCTTTGGCTTGCAAGGCTGCACGGCCCATGCTTTCACGAATGGCGATATATTCCATTTCAGGTGTAATCATGCCTTGACGTGCGTAATACATCTGGCTGACATTTTTACCGGGTTTCGCTTTACGTGGCAGACGGCGATTGGTGAACAACGGAATATCAAATTCCTGACCATCCTGATCGCGGGTAAAGTTAGAACTGAAAGCCGGTAAAACTTCGGTATCGTCACGCTCTTCAATCCACTTTTGACGAATCGGCGTTAAGCCTTTTTCCAAATCAATGGTTTCAGTCGGATCAGTGAAAATGCCCGAAGTGTCATACACCATAATCGGATCATTCGGCACACCCGGCAATTTGGGATCACGGTTCGGCGTATCAGTCAGGGAAATTTCGCGAAATGGCACCCGGATATCTTCACGGCTACCGGTAATATAGATTTTTTTAGAACCTGGCAGTGGCTTGGTTGTAATGCCGCTACGGTCTTTAATATCAATAACTTTTGGATTGGCTGCTGACATCTGATTTCCCCTTTTTGAATAAAAAAGTCGGGGGAAATGAAAGTGTTGCGCTTACGCGAACAAGGTGATGGAGATACACGGCGGCTACAGTTAGACATCAACGTACCGGTATTCCGGCTTGTTTCCTACGGAGGTTCTAGCCTCTTCAGGTTCAACGGGTTTCATCTCAGCCATTTCCGAAAATTCAGAGTGGCACCCCGACAAGTGGAAATTATCTTAATCCACTAAATTGCCATTAAGCAAATCAGTGAATTCAAAAATCAGAGCATGGGATAGAGAAAAAAGCCCGCACAGCCTAAGGCCACCAGAATAAAAAAGAATTTTCCAAACGAGATTCTGGACATCATCTCCAGCAAATCCGGCGGTTGGTTTGCTGAGTACAAAGGCTTGATATCGCGTTTAATCCGCGAAGATTTGGCTTTGGCATTGGTTTGTGGCTTTTCCCAGTAATAATCTCGATCCTGTAAACCCATCGTCAATTCCTCATGCCAGCCCGTTAAATTAACAATCTATTCAGGTCACCATCCTATGCCTAATGGTATGATTTTGATGTAGGCAATTTGGCTAATTAACGAACCGTTTCTCAAAACACAGATATTGATATGAGCAAAGACAAAAACATCGATGAGGAACTGGAATTATTTCGTAATGAAATGAGTGATGCCGAGCCAATCAAACACGACAAATTACTGCACATAAAACCACCGCCCCAACCTAAGATCCGAAAACACAACCCGGCCGATCTGCCAAACGATCAAAGTGAATTTTCCAGCCTGTTTGCCCCCGAAACAGTTGGTAATGAAGAATATCTGGAATACCGCGGCGACGGCATTCAAAACCGCCAATTTGCCAAACTCAAAAACGGCAAAGTGCATCTAGAAGCCGAACTCGACTTACACGGTCTCACCCTTGCCAAAGCCGAACCCACCCTCTCGCATTTTCTCGAACAATGCCAAGAGCAAAAGATTCGTTGCGTACGAATCATCCACGGCAAAGGCTGGGGATCACGCGATAACAAACCGGTGTTAAAAAGCAAACTGAATCACTGGCTCAGACAAAGTGATGCTGTGCTGGCATTTTGCAGTGCAACGATTGAGGATGGTGGGACTGGGGCATTGTATGTTTTGTTGAAACGGCAGTTTGAAAGGTGAGTATTTAATTGGCCGTTTATATATAGATATTTCAGACCATTGGCTTTTTAATTGTAATTTAACTTACTAACTATCTATTAATCAGTTTTATATGCTCAGAATTACATGGCTGCCCGATAATAATTATGAGGCCAACGACCTCATCAACATACTGTTATATGGAATCACAAGGGGTGAGCAATGTTTGAAGATTTAAATAAGGCTTTAGAGAAGTTGACTTCAGTTTCGATACCTATTGAAAGCGATAGAAAAGGCTTTATCGACAAACAGTGTCCAAATGAGGCATGCGAGTTCCTGTTTAAAGTCCACCATGAAGATTGGTCCAACCTGTTCAAGGATGAAGCTGTATGGTGTCCCTTATGCAGGCATCAAGATCCAGCTGATCAATGGTTTACCAAAGCCCAAGTTGAACACTCTGTTGGTCAGGCAAAAAAAGTTGTTGAAAATACTATCCATAATGCACTCATATCTGGTGCTGATAAATTCAACAGAAAACAAAGTAAGCATCAGTTTCTATCTGTTTCAATGAAAGTCACAGGCGGAAAGAAAAGCATATATGCTCTGCCCGCAGAAGCAGTTGAAGAAATGGAGTTGGAAATTGAATGTGAGAGCTGCAACGCACATTTCTCAGTAATAGGAAATGCCTTTTTCTGTCCATGTTGTGGAGAGAACTCTGTCACTCAATGCTACTCTGATGCTATCCGTAAGATTAGAAGCAAGAAAAATAACATAGAAATCATAAAGGCTGCATTAACGGATGTTGCTGGATTGGATGAAGCTGAGATTACATGTCGTTCTATATTGGAAAGCTGTATTTTGGATGGTGTCACCGCCTTTCAGAAGTATTGTGAAGGCCTTTATTCAAAATATGGCAAGCCGCCATTTAATGCTTTTCAACGCTTAGACCAAGGTAGCAGACTTTGGAAGGATGCTGTTAACTGCGATTATGATGATTGGCTGACCAATAAAGAGCTTGAGCTACTTAATGTTTTATTTCAAAAAAGGCACTTATTAGTTCATAGTGATGGAATAGTGGACTCGAAATATATCCAAAAATCAAAAGATAATTCTTATGTGGTAGGACAAAGAATTGTTATAAAAAATGATGATGTTGATTTATTACTCGGTTGCCTTATAAAACTCGGAGATAGCTTGATTGACACTGTTAAATCCGTATAACAAGTCAATTAAATATGCACCTTTGGTGCCTGACCCAACAACACTGTGTTTAAGATCTTATGGGTCTGACACGATTTAAACTTAAGAATCATAAAGGATTTCTGAGTAAAAGTTATGGCAAAAAAAATCAACATAAAAGATATTTTCAATGGACTTGGAATGCCAGATATAACTTATGTCGCACAAGAAAATGGAGAATATGAAGAAGACTTGAAACTTGGGATTGAAGAACGTGGGACTTTATGTCTTTTAACTGGCTCATCAAAAACTGGTAAAACAACTCTATACAAAAGAGTTTTTTCCATGATGAAAAAAGAGCCACTTATAGTACGATGTGACTCAACGATAAATGCAGAAGAGTTCTGGAAAAGACCACTAGAGAGAATAGATTTTGATAGATTAACGTCTCTTCAGCAAACAGATTTAACCGAGGTGTCCGCTGGCGGAAAAATAGGTGGGAATATTGGTTGGGCTTGGTTAGCAGGGCTTATTGGTGAAGTTTCATTAGGCATCAAAAAGTCCAGTTCTGAAACCGAAATACGGGAAAAAATTGTATCAAAACCTTCACCCGCCCACCTCATTCCATTATTAAAATTTTCAAATGCTGTCTTAGTTGTCGAGGATTTTCATTATCTCGATGAAAACGTTCAAAAAGAAATATTTCAACAGTGGAAAGCGTTCACCGATGAGGAGGTTTCTGTTCTAGTTGTTGGAACAACACATCATGGTGTTGATCTGGCTTATGCTAACTCCGACCTTGTCGGCAGAATTCAACAAATCGATTTGGGTCGATGGTCTGAATCTGATTTACTTCAGATTGCAAATAAAGGTTTTGACACACTGGATGTTAAAGCACCTAGTAGTGTGCTTAGTTTAATTGCCAAAGAATCATCTGGTCTTCCTATTATTACTCAGCAGACATGCGCACAGTTATTCTCCGACAAAAAGATATTCGAATTTAAGGTTGGAGCTAAAGTTGAATTTAATGAACAAGATGCTTTCGATGCTTTAAACAAAATTGCCTCAACGAAGTACAAACAATTTGATTCTTGGTATTCAAGACTAACTATAGGGCCAAGAAAACGAGCACGAAAGTACGACACCTATGAGATTCTGTTATTAGTATTTACGCTCGATCCTCTCAAATATGAATTAAAGCGACATGAAATAGATGACAGGATTAAAGAGTTAAACTTGTCATTTTTAAAAGTCCCTCCTGCACCGTCAATAAATAGTACTTTATCGGCTCTAGGGAAATTTCAAAAAAACAATGGGTTTGAACTTTTTGAATGGAGCAAGCGTGATCAAGTTATCTATGTTTTAGAACCAGCTTTTTTATTCTTTCTTCGTTGGAGAAATCCGAGAAATAGCCTTCCTAGTTTGATTGACATTATTGATGTTTTGTTAAAAAACTTTTCCAAGTAATTATTACTCAAGAAGAATCGGTTTAACAAAATCAAGGCGTCAAATCAAAAAGGGTCAGAGTAGATTGAAATTCCAGAAACAATGAATCAATGGGGTCAGAGTGTTTGATTTTGGGTGTCGAAATATGAAAGACGAATGAAGAAATTATCACGACCAATTGAGATCCGAAATGACGAGGAAACTGTTCAATCGGTTCGGCAGTGGGTTAACACTTTTGTGATGGAAATGAATCTTTGCCCGTTTGCAAAGTATGAGATGCTGAACAATCGGGTGCGCTTTGCTACCACAAGCGCGATAACGGAAGAGCAATTGTTGATGTCACTGCAAGACGAGCTGGAACTGCTCAATAGTGATCCGTCAGTTGAAACTACTCTGCTGATTCACTCAAATGTATTGCAGGACTTTTATGACTACAATCAGTTTTTGAGTAATGCCGATAACCTTCTTGTGGAAATGGGACTGGAAGGTACCTATCAAGTAGCCAGTTTTCATCCAAACTACCAATTTGGCGGTACAAATCTGGACGATGCAGAGAATTATACAAACCGCTCACCTTATCCCTTGTTGCATCTTATTCGGGAGGCGAGTCTTGAGCGAGCTATTGTGGAATATCCTGATGTCGATCAAATTCCAATACGAAACGTGGCGTTAATGAATAGTCTGGGACACAATAAGCTGCAGGCACTATTTGAGAGCCTATTTAAGCTTTAGGGAGCAGCAGTACTTTAGGGAAATCAAGCGGTTTGCAAACTTGAAAATATTCAAATCAAAAGGGTCAGATTCAATTGATACTCCACGCTTGATTAATTACTCACGAGATTGTTGGGTTTCGTAAACTCAACCCAACCTACCCTATTTTTAAAAATCCAGAGAGATCAAAGGGATCAAACTCGATTGAAATTCAATTCACAACAATCAATGGTATCTGACGTCATTAATTTCAATTTTTGTCCTCGCAACAGACATTAAGCATCATGGAATATTTCTCAGAACTGGGACATATTGGTCTTTTCATCTCGGCATTTTTAGCCGCAACGATTTTACCTTTAAGCTCAGAAATTGTTTTGAGTGCTTTATTGCTGAGTGGTTTATCACCTACGACGCTAGTAATCGTTGCAACAACAGGAAATGTTTTGGGTTCACTCACCAACTATGCTCTAGGTTACTGGGCTAGCTTGGTTGTGGTAAAAAAGTGGTTAAGAATGTCGGAAGATGATTTCGTGCGAGCAGAACAGCGCTTTGTTAAATACGGCATGTTTTCGTTGTGTTTTGCCTGGGTTCCAATAATCGGTGACCCATTAACCGTTATGGCAGGTGTTTTGCGGGTTCGCTTAAAGTGGTTTCTTATATTGGTTACTGCGGGTAAATTTCTGCGGTATGTCGTCATTAGTTACATGGTATTGAAAGTAAATTGAGCTAATAGAGTGCTTCAAGGGGTCAGCAAACTTTATATTTTCAAACTAAGGGCCGCTTCTGTTTAAATCCCTTTTACATCAACTACCAGGATTTTTGAGTGGTGCAACAATAGCCGCCACCCGATTGGGTTGGCAGTTGAGATAAGGTGAAGATGCGAGCCATTGATCATCGGGATAATAAGAGAAGACGAACTGACCGTCCTTGAGAATATCCACCACCTGGTTGGCGACATCCCTGTTTACCGCCGGGCAACCATGACTACGGCCGATGCGGCCATGTTGTTCAATCCATTGGTTGTTTACATAATCAGCGCCGTGAATAACGATTGCCCGCTCTCTGGCGCGATCATTTATACCGGGTTCCAGGCCATCCATACGCAAGGAATAGCCATGTCGACCGATGTAACTCTCTGAAGCTCTGAACAGACCGATGCTGGACTGATGGCTGCCTTGCTCGTTGGAAAAACTGGTGGCCACGTTGTCACCTGAGTTGCGACCGTGGGCTACCAGCTCCTCAAGAACCAGTGAACGGCTGTCCAGATCAAAAATCCATAGGCGTGGTTCGGATGATGGCAAGGAAAAGTCGATGACCGCCAATCGTGCCGCCTCTTCAACTCCGTGATTCACTGCGCAAGTCATCGCGGCAATGGCCTTGTCCAGTACGGCCCGATTCAGGTTTGGGGCTTGCATGGCCAAATCTTCAGTGAGTGGGGACAGGTCTGGATTGAAGTCTGTTGATTTGCTGTTTTTGTCTGATGCAAAAGACGGGATAGAAAGGACAAGCAATATGCTAAAGACGGAGGCTGCCGTCAGGTGCCGGGATGTGGGCTGTTGCATAGATGTTTTCCCCTAATAGTCTTCTGGTGCCCTATCAGGGCCGAATCAATATGCCAGAACCGGAATAATGGTGCGAACAGCACAATTAGTCCGCATCCCGAATCAACAATGTTATGGTTAGGGGGAATTCTAACAGGCTTGGTGAAGGGAGCAAGAAGGTTGTACATTTTGTTACAGAAGTGGTGTGCTTTGATTGCATGTCTTTTTGCCGCCACGGTATTGCCCAGCCATGTGTTGGCAGTGAGCAATCCCCAAAGCGATCTTGCTCAGATTATGTCAGACGGCGGACTTTGTCGCGTTCCGGATTCCAGCAAATCAAAATCCCAGGAAGAATGGTTGCAGAGCCTCTACGGCAATGGTTTCTCCGTCCTGTTGTGGACCGATCGTGATCGCTATGATTCTCTGCTCACTGCCCTTGCGGATCTAAAATGGGATGGTCTGGATCCAAGCATGTATGCCATCTTGCAGTTGGATGAATGGCGCTCAATCAGAACCACAGATGGCAAAACTCTGGCCTGTCGTGACTTATTGGCATCCACGGCCTATCTGGCCGCTCTCTATCACTTGCAATATGGTCTTCTCGATCGCGCAGATATCGCTCCACTCTGGCGTCTCGTTGAAAATGAAAGCACTGACAACGGAGCTAAGTTACTTGAAGACCTTGGTGTTATCGCACGCCGGGGCTTGCAAAATATCGCTGCCACCATTGATCGTGCCCGGCCAGAATCTCCGGCTTACCGCCAATTACGCTCCGCATACAGAGTGTGGCACCGACAACAGCGTGACATACACTGGCCATATGTGCCCGATGGCCCCTTGCTAAGGCCTGGCATGGAGGACACCAGGATACCGGTTTTGCGTCAACGGCTTTTGCCACAGAGCAGTTGTGATGTTGAGCAGCACGATTGCGATTCCCAAAGTTCTGATCACTACGATGCGGTACTGGTAAAGACAGTGGAGGAATTTCAGTCTCTCCATCACTTGAAGATAGACGGTGTCGTGGGTCCCGAAACATTAGCCGCTCTCAATCTTTCACGCAATTTCCGTGAAGAGCAGATAAGGATAAATCTGGAGCGCATGCGCTGGCTGGAACGGGAAATCTCGCCCACCTTGTTGCTGGTAGATATTGCTGGTGCCCAGGCTACTTTTACCCGCGATGGGCAGATCGTTTGGCAAGGCAGAGTGCAGGTAGGTACTGCCCGCCGCACGACACCCACCCTCAGCTCAACCGTGACCCATCTCACCTTCAGTCCCACTTGGACAGTGCCTCCCACCATTTACCGCCAGGATAAGCTGCCGGAGATCCGGCGGAATATAGCCTATCTCGCTAATAATCGACTCAAAGTGCTGGATCGTGATGGACGCGAGCTAAATCCCGCCACTATTGACTGGCAAAATCCAGGGCCAATTAAACTACGCCAGGATCCGGGACCGGATAATGCTCTGGGCCTGATAGTGTTCCGTTTTCCGAATCCTTTTTCCGTATACCTGCACGACACTCCCAGTCAAAGTCTGTTTGCCAGTCACAGACGTAACTATAGCTCCGGCTGTGTGCGCGTCGAAGGGGCAAAACAACTAGCGGATGAACTCTTCGCTGGCGCAAGTCAGGAAACCCATAACGCGATAACCGACTCAATTAAGCGTAGGCTGACACGCAATATCCCCTTGCCTGTCAAAGTACCTATTTTGATGGACTATTGGACAGCTGCAGCATATGAAGATGGCTGGGTGGAATTCAGACCTGATGTCTATGGCCGTGATGAAGAATTGATGGCGGCCCTGAAAGCACAGGAGAGAAGAATAAATGCCTTTTTCACTGATGTATCCCCCTGAAGATCACCCGGCATTTCAACATAAATATTTCTTGGATCAGATTTCTTAAATTTCACTCTATGCTGTAAACCAACAGGCGAATTTGGTGAAATTTTGGTCCACTTAATCGAATTAAAAAATAAAGGGGCTGCGCATTACCCTTTCTGGTCGATCTCGTGAAGTCTCATTCGACAATTCAGTAGCGGCAGATCTTCCACAGCTCCATGCTGGAAGTTCTGTTTCACTGCAATTAATAATCGATGTGAATGCATCAAATTAAGGAGATTATTATGTCGAATGAAACAGCTACCGTTCGATTACACCGGGTTTTGCGAGCTAAGGCTGAGCGAATTTATAAGGCGTTTACCGATAAAGGTGCTTTGGAACGTTGGCTGCCTCCCTATGGATTTATCGGGACCGTTCATGAAATCGATGTCCGGGTTGGTGGTGGCTACAGAATGTCTTTCACAAACTTTGGTTCCGGAAACAGTCATACGTTCACGGTCAATTTCACAGAACTAGTGGCGAATGAACGTATTGTGCACACTGATCGTTTTGATGATGAAAATCTTGCCGGTGAAATGGTGGTTACCATCGATCTTAAACCAGTGAGCTGTGGAACGGATATCAATATCGTCCAATCAGGGATTCCGTCGCTCATTCCAGTTGAAATGTGCTATTTGGGATGGCAAGAGTCGCTTCAGCAACTGGCCAAACTGGTTGAAGCCGATATTCCTGATTAGTTGCTTAAGTAGATAGCAAGGCTGATATCAATGTACTCGTTCCCGCGCAGGATCATAGGAATAGGTTGCCGACATACAAAGGAGCTCGCAGGCCCTAGCTTTATTACGGAGTCTGATGTTCTACTTTAGGATCTGGTGCATTTTTTTCATCGCCAATGCAATGCCATTATCTCGACCAGAAACCGATTGGTAACTTTGGCTGATGCCCTTAACTTGATGATTGCCAGCTTTCAGTGTGAAGGAAAATTTACCGCCTGCTGAACACTATCAAAAATTGCATTTATTACAGCTTCCACTCTAAGCACTCAGCAATAATTTCTAGTGAATTTATCTTGAAATTATTGAGCGAGATATAGACTGGAGTGGTATCACATCATCCACGGCCCCTAGATTTATTGCAGCTTTTGGCATTCCAAACACGACACAGCTATTTTCATCTTGTGCAATCGTATGTGCTCCAACGTCATGCATCTCTTTTAGCCCTCTAGCGCCGTCATCCCCCATTCCTGTCATAATGACACCTAACGCATTTTTACCTGCACACTGGGCGACAGATCGAAATAACACATCGACGGATGGTCGATGACGGCTTACCAGTGGGCCATCTATGATTTCGACATGATACTGAGCACCACTTCTCTTTAGCAGCATATGACGCCCGCCCGGGGCGATTAAAGCCCGTCCAGGCACTACACGATCACCAGTTTTGGCTTCCTTTACTTCAATCTGACATAAACCGTCGAGGCGTTTTGCAAATGCCTCTGTAAACTTTTCGGGCATATGTTGCACGACCACAATGCCTGGACTGACTCTTGGAAGCTCCGTCAGGATAAGTTCTAAGGCCTGAGTACCGCCTGTTGATGTCCCGATAGCAACGATCTTTTCCGTGGTCTGGGCCATTGCACGGACATTATTTGGGATGATTTCATCTGCAGTTAATTTGGGTTGTACAGGCAGTGGAGCTAAATTAGTGGGTTTTGCTAAACGTTTGATATTTGCTTTTGCAGCGGCTTTTACCACTGATATCAGATTATCTGACTCATCATGTAGATGTTGTTTAAGACCAATTGTGGGTTTTGTCACAATAGCAAAAGCACCAGCAGCTAATGCCTGAACTGTGGTTTCTGCACCTTTCAATGTTAACGTTGAACAAATTATTACAGGTGTCGGATGCTCGCTCATGAGTTTGTTCAAAAAAGTAATGCCATCCATACGCGGCATTTCTACATCAAGAATGATAACGTCAGGCCAACCACGCTTCATTTTATCCATTGCAAAAATCGGGTCAGATGCTGCTCCAATGACCTCTATTTCTTTATCTTTCGCTAGCAACTCACTTAGAACCATTCTTACGACTGCTGAGTCGTCAACTATCATTACTTTTATTGTTGCTGACATTTCAAACCTTATTTTATTACAGCCAGTTCAGCTCTCATAATCATACTGAATAGCCGAATGCGATATCCATACATGATTTAATGTTACTCAGAGAGCGCTATGCTTAAATTTAAGAAAGAGAAAGCAAGATTTTTTTACCACATTTCTATCCTTCATATCCGTCTAATGATTTCAATAATTCAGTCTGAAAATTTGGATGTGAATCCATCTGTTCAGAAATGCATCAGTTGCTACTAGTTTATTAGACTTAATAATCTTTACTTTAGCTTGCCATGCACCTTATACAATTAGTCAAAACTCCATATTGATGAATGACTAGCTTTGCTTTCCCCATGGTTGTGACGCATCCAAACATCACCATTCCAAACATTAAAAATGACATTTCTATGGCCATATCCGCCTAAATGATGGGCAATACAATCAAAGCCATGTCCTATTATCAACTTTTTCGCTGCTTCAATATTCTGCTGACCAATGTCAAGACCTGACGGCATATTTAAAGTTGAAAACATATCACCACCGCCAAAGATCTTAGCCTTGTACTCAGTATGAGGAGCCCCATGTTTTTTCATTTCGTGCATCAAAAGTAAAACCGCTTCATCTGCATAACGTCCATCTAGTTTTTGAGTTGGCTTACGTGCTCCTGAAGTGGGCAACATAAAATGACACATGCCGCCTAAACATAAGCGTTGGTGCCAAAATACAATTGCAACACAGGAGCCAAGCATTGTTCGGATTCGATGATTACGATTGCCAAAATAAGTGTCACCTGGTCGTAAAAAGATATCAATTATCTCCGATGGTATATTCGTCATCTAAGCTCTGGTGTAGATTGAAGGGGCTATCGCTTTTAAAGAATCACAAACACCTCCAAGCGTTTCTGAGTGCCCTACGATAAAAAAACCATCAGGGCGTAAATGTGGAAGCATACGTTCAACTACTTGTCTCTTGGTATCCAAATCAAAATAGATCATCACGTTTCGCAGAAAGATAACATCGAATAAGCCAATATTCTGGGGCAAAGACTTATTCAAATTAAGATATTGAAACTGTACTTTTTTACGAAGCTGCTCAGTAACCATCATGGAATTGTCGTACTTACCGACCCCTTTGAGGCAGTATGCTCGTAACAATCGTTCGGGTAGATCTTTTATACGAGTCATCGGATAAATACCTGTTTTCGCCTTCTCAAGTACTCTATTACTGATATCAGTAGCCAGAACTTGCCAGTCTGACTGTCCAAGTAAATCGTCAAGAAGCATTGCCACACTATAAGGTTCTTCACCAGTTGAACATGCAGCACTCCAAACTCGGAAAGTCCTGCCATGCTCACGCGATGGCAAAATTTGTTTTTGTAAAAAGTCGAAATGTTTTATTTCTCGGAAAAAATATGTTTCGTTTGTCGTCAACAAATCAACAGCGTACTGTAATTGAGATTCATTGCCTTTTGAGGTTATAAAGTTGAAATAATCACTAAAGCTATGATGACTGGTTTCACGTAGGTGTTTACTCAAGCGACTAGAAACTAAAGTTTTTTTGACGGGTGCAAGGCTAATTCCAGCAATGTCGTAAATCAAGTCTCTAATCTTGTTGAACTCACTATCTTTCAGTACCAAAACATTTGTAATAGCTGGCCGCGATTGTAGAGGTTCTCTTGATTGCATTTTATTTGTCACAACAATCCCTAAGAATCTGAAGTTTGTATTAAAAGTTTAAATTTTATAAAAAGATACAGACACTATCCTTTGCCAATTCTCCGCCGCTGACACCCTCTTTTTCATATTCATGAACAAACGGTATTAAATAGCCTATTGGTTGAGAATCATGTACGAAATCAAATAGGCCTTATGATAAAAACGCCAATCATTCAGCACCCTCGCCAACTTGAGTTGCAACATCCAGTTCATCTTGTGACAGGACTTTGTCAACATCTAAAATAATGACAAAATTACCCTCTATCTTTCCCATACCTTTAATAAACTCAGCTCGGATTTTTGCACCAAAACTCGGAGCAGCTTCAATTTGATTGGAAGGTATTTCAAGAACAGCGTTGACTGCATCAACCATCACACCAATAACTTGCGTCGTTTGAGCGTTATTTACTTCAATAATGACAATACAGGTACGTCGACCAATTTCGGTGTTTGTTTTACCAAATCGTGCTGCCAGATCGACAACTGGAACCACAGCACCACGCAAATTAATAACCCCTCGGATAAAATCCGGCATGCTTGGCACTTCAGTCAATTTGCCATACTCAATAATCTCTTTGATCGACAATATGCCAATTGCAAATATTTCTCCCTTCAGCATAAAGGTCAAATATTGATGTTGTTCTTGCACTTCGGTCACATCTGAGTATTCATTTACTACAATTGGTGAACTCATTTGTTTGCTCCATAATCTACGCTAGCGTTATCTAATATGAACCTTGTGAAACTCTCTGCTAAATGATGCTCATTAATCAAGACAATAAACATCGTTTAAATAAAAAAGAGTTGTCTTAAAATTCACAAACCGCTTCAAAAAAAACCGATATAGCTCCTAGGATTGGAGCTATATCGGGGGATAACAATATTAGAATCGAACAAAGCCTGAGTTTTCTTCAGATGAAGCTGCTTTCGTTTCTTTATTGCTACGATTAGAAGCTGATAAATTATTTCGTCCAGATGTATTCTTACGACTCGTAGTAGATGAATTTCCGTTATCTACTGTGAAAAACTCCATCAACTCTTTAAGCATTTCAGCTTGGCTGCTCATTTCTTCGGCTGTTGATGCTAACTCTTCACTGCTTGATGCATTTTGTTGAGTGACTTGATTCAGTTGATCCATGGCCGAGTTAATCTGTGAAACGCCTGTGGCTTGTTCAGAAGACGCAGCTGTGATTTCTTGGACCAGCTCAGCTGTTTTAGTAATACCAGGAACAATTTCGTCAAGCAGCTTGCCAGCTTTTTCGGCAAGATTAACACTACTTTTTGCCGTTTCACCGATTTCTTGTGCAGCGACTTGTGAACGTTCAGCCAGCTTTCTGACCTCAGCTGCTACAACAGCAAAGCCTTTGCCATGTTCACCAGCACGTGCAGCTTCAATAGCGGCATTCAGCGCCAAAAGATTGGTTTGGTATGCAATATCATCAATGATGCCGATTTTTTCAGCGATTTGTTTCATTGCTAAAACAGTGTCAGTTACAGCTTGTCCGCCTTCCACAGCTTGCGATGCGGCTTGGCTAGACATACTGTCGGTTATCTTCGCATTTTCTGTATTTTGATTGACCGATGCAGACATCTGTTCAATTGAAGCTGAGGTTTCTTCGACACTTGCTGCCTGCTCGCTGGTGGCTTGTGACATGGTTTGGGCAGTGGAACTTATTTCTTCAGAAGCAGAAGATAAATTATCTGTCGCGCTGCTTACTCCGGAAACAACTTCTGATAACTTCTGAACCATATTGTCAACAGAAAACAGCATGCTACTGTTATCGCCTTTCTTAAGCTCAACTTGAACCGTAAGGTCACCGGCTGCCACTTTAGAAACAATATCGGTAACGTAAGCAGGTTCGCCACCTAACTGATTCAACAGGTTTCGTATAATAACGATTGCAATAATGGTTCCAAGCAGTGCACTAACGACAATTAAGATGATTGTGACTAATCGCGCCTCTTCAAAGACACTATCACCATATTCACTGGCAGCTTGAGCGCCTTGGATATTTAAATCCACTAAATTTGATAATTCTGTAGAAAACTCGTCAAAGTATTTTTTTGAATCACCGGCCATTAATTCCATTGCTTCTTCAGTTCTCATATCTCGCGAGAGTACAAACACCTTTTCACTGATACCTATATAAGCGTTGAAAGTATTCTGAAAATTTGTGAATAATCTCTTCTCTTCATCTGAGACCATTAAAGGTTCGTAGAGATCTTGATTTGCTTTAATAACAGCCCGAAGCTGCTCCATGTTTTTTTCACGTTCAACCATTTGAGAAGGGCTGGTAGATAATATATGCCTTAATTCTTCGATACGATAATCCGAAGTAGCTGTATTCATTGTATGAATAGCATCAATACTAGGTAACCAGTTTGTGCTTATGATGGTGGATTGGTCATTGACTTTATCCATTTCAAATAATGAAACAAAGCCCAATAACCCCATAAGCAGAATCAAGGTGAAAAATCCAAGACCCAGCTTCATACCTACTTTCATGTTATTTAACATACTCATACAACCACCCCTTGCGTAAAAGATTTTTTAATTTTAAATATTGTAAAAGCCATACTTATAAAACGCTTATAAACGGACTTTCCCTCATTAATTTCCTTAAAATGTTCGTTTATTGGGTATTTCCCAAAGAGAAATATCCTTGAAGATGGATAACTAACAAGCAATCCATTCAATCCATCATCTTCGAATGGTTGATTTAAGAGACTCATTTTGGACTGACTCCTTTGTCATGAGTTAAAGCTAATTTGTCGGTTTTACGAGGTTCTGTAAAAGTCTCAAAATTAATTTTTTCAGCATGCATGGTCTTTTTAATTAATTCAGCTGCATCTACTATCAATGCAACATCACCACTGCCTAAAATGGTAAATCCAGCCAATCCTTGTGTCCCTTGAAATATTTTTCCCAAAGGCTTTATAACGGTTTGTAGCTCTCCCATTAATCGGTCAACAACAAAACCGGCTTTTTTACCATTAACTTGAACAACCACTACATTTTCTCTTTTGGCTGGAGTACCGTGAATGCCAAAAATATCGCGCATTTTCACGTAAGGTAAGGCTTCACCACGCAAATTAAGAAAATCGCCGTCAGAATGGCTGTTACGCCAGGCAGACAATTCGACACATTCGTCAACAACATCCAGTGGAATCACATAACTCTGATCGCCAACCCCAACAAGGAAGCCATCAATAATCGCCAACGTTAGGGGTAAACGGATTTGTACAGTCGACCCGACGCCTTCTTTGCTCTTTAGATTTACTTCACCACGCAAGGCATGAATATTACGGCGGACGACATCCATACCAACACCACGGCCAGACAGGTTGGAAACGCTTTCAGCGGTTGAAAAGCCGGGCTCAAATATCAGGTTATATACTTCTTGCTCGGTCATACTCTGATCTGCACTAACGAGTCCACGATCCACCGCTTTATTAAAAATCTTGTCACGGTTCAGCCCACTACCATCATCAGAAACTTCAATAATTATGCTTCCGGAATCATGATATGCATTGAGATGAACGGTGCCTTTTGCTGGCTTACCTTTTCCCAACCTGATTTGTGGAGCTTCGATTCCATGATCGATAGCATTTCGTACGAGATGGGTTAGTGGATCGCCAATTTTTTCAACTACCGTCTTATCAAGCTCGGTATCAGCACCTGAAATTTTGAGACTGATCTCTTTTCCAATTTCCTGACTGACATCTCTAACTACTCGATTGAAACGATTAAATGTAGCGCCAATTTGCACCATTCTTAGGGTGAGTACAGAGTCACGGACTTCCTCAACCAATCTTGAAATAGTGGCATTGGCCTCTAATAATGGCTGGATACCGGTGTTCTGAGCAATCAGGCTGGCACCAGCACTGGCGACAATTAGTTCTCCCACCAAGTTGATCATGTGATCAAGTTTATCCGCCTCGACACGAATAGTGTCCTTGGTGGCGGCTATGTTACTTTTAACTTGTTTTTGTTTTTCAAGGGCTGCCTCTACAACAGGCGTTTCAACCATTTTCTGTGATTCAAGTACTTCACCCAAAGGTTCACCCTCGCCGCCTTGTTGCAACTGTAAGGCTTTCTCTAACTCTGACTCAGTCAGCGTGCCGCATCGCACCAAAATCTGGCCAAGCGGCAATTCTTCTTCAGGTAGCGCGTCGATGAGGTTGATATATTCGTTAATCTTACTGCGAGGGGGAATAATTCGAATATCGCTTTCATCCTGTACAAATTCGAAAACACCTTCAATCTCTGCCTTTGTGGCGTCACTTTTAAAAGCAACTTCGAACCCTAAGTAGCATAATTCCGGGTCCATTTCGCCGACTGCTGGCAATGCATCACTTAATGTGACTAGATTGACAACTCTGCCCAACGTATTGAGATAGTGAATAAAGGCAAAAGGATCCATGCCGTTACGAAGCACTTCCTTGTCAAAACGCAGAGAGATATGCCAATTATCAGTGGCTACAGTATTTACTGATTCTTGATAAGAAATATTATCGCTGTCTGATGTGGTTCGTTTTTCCGGAACTGTGATTTTATCGCTGGGAGTATTTTCCAAGTAGCAGTTTAGTGAATTTGCCAGCTCATCACTTTTCTGCTGAATTTCACTAGAGTCGGTGACAGCATTGGAGATATTTTCAATGAGAACATTCAACTGATCACAAACTAATAAAAATAGCGCGACTAAGTCTTTGTCCATTTGAATTTCGTTATCACGCACCTTATCTAGAACACTTTCGGCAACATGAGTAAACGCAACAATGTGATCGAGTCCAAAGAGTCCTGCAGAACCTTTAATAGTATGAGCGGCACGGAAAATCGCATTTATCAGATCATTATCTTTCGGTGTTTCTTCCAGTTTTAATAGCGACTCTTCCATATCCTGCAGAAGCTCTCTACTTTCTGTCAGAAAAGTCTGTAACGCTTCCTCCATACTCATAATTTTTTCTCACTTTTTTCAGCAGTTTGAGCGGAAAGTAACAACACCGGATCGCCAAAAAATTGGTTTAAATGACTTATCTCCAAGAGATCAACCACTGGTTGACTATGCTCAGCCAATACCAGTTTCTTTTTCTTTTTTGAAGCCTCATTTTTAAAAAGAATTAAAACCTGTAGACCTGCAGTGTCAATCTCGGATACCCCCGACAAATCAATCAGTAACTCATTGGCTTCATTAAACTGTTTTACTAGACTTTCTTTAATGTCATTGATGTGGAAAATTGTCATTTCCCCAATGAGGCACATTTTTGTTTGATCTGCATTGAGTTTATCTACCTCTATCTGCATGTAAGCTCCCCCCCATTGATAATTAGTGAAGTTTATTCATTAAGGCATTATCAATTTCGATACAGCGGCCAACATCTGTGAAGGCTGAAAAGGCTTAACCATCCATGCTTTGGCACCGGCAAGCTGTCCACGCTGTTTCATTTCATCGCTAGCTTCAGTGGTCAGCATAATGACTGGGGTAAATTTGTATTCAGGTTTTTGTTTTGCAGCTTTAACAAATGTGATGCCGTCCATGTTGGGCATGTTTACATCACTGACTATCAAATGAATTTTTTGACCAGTCAGTTTCGACAATGCATCCTGACCATCACAGGCTTCGATAACATCATAGCCGGCACCTTTTAAAGCAATACCCACTACCTGTCTCAATGAAGCTGAATCGTCTACTATCATGATGGTTTTTGCCATGTATATCTCTCCATGTATTAAAAAAATGTAACTTCTTGCTCGTCATTCTTGGTGGATACTGTCCCGCCCTTGTGGACGGCTATTTGTTCGGGCATCGTGTATGAATTTTCTAAATCTAATAACCACGCTTCATCAAAAATCTCTGAAACATTACTGCCATCATCTAATTCATTTTTCAGTCGATTAAGATTATTGCGAAGGTTGTCTAAAATTTGTGAAACACGATCTTGAAATTGAAAAGCCACTAATACACTGCCAATTTCTTCTTGAAGTGACTCAGCTTCTCGAAACATGTTTTCATTTTGTTGACGAAATGTTTCCGTTGTATTTCGAAATTTGTCGAGTACTGATCCAATCAGCTGCTCGGCGTGCCCCACCATGTCAGCATCTTGTTTGGCGAATTCATTTGAAATGGCCACAGTATTGGAAATTTTCTGATTAATTTCATCCATCTTTTGCAGGATAAGTCCTCCGCTACCGGCGGATTGAACAGATAAATTTCGTACTTCACCAGCAACTACAGCAAAACCTCGTCCATACTCTCCAGCACGAGCGGCCTCAATGGCAGCATTCAATGCCAATAAATTAGTTTGGCTTGCAATTTTCTCAACTTCTCCAGCCATACCGCTTAAATCTTTAGTCAATTGGGATAAATCGTTTATTTCTGCCAATAAATTATTTTTTGCTAATAAAGCTTGATGGAAAGATTCAACTACTGACTGCAGCTTTTGCTCACTGTCGTTAAAGAGCTCTATCAAAGAATTGCCACTTCCACCTTCTATGTGTTTGCTGTTATTTGTTGTCTCTGACAGCATCTGTGAAATACGCGAAAAACGCTCAACTAACGCAGTAACTTCCTGCTCAGTAATGCTGCTGGCAAGTTGAATCTGACCAGACCAGATTGGAAGCAAGTCTCGGCATAATTTTCTTAAATTATCTTCCTGTTCAGGTTGTTGTGACATGTTTGTAGATAATTGTTCAAGATCAGTAATGCGGTCTTTTGCCTGCTGATACTTTCGACTTATAACTAACGAAATAACAACGGTCACTATCCAGCACCCAAGAACCATTCCGTAGATCGAATATGAATTCAGATGACTCGCTAACCATATTGCTACTCCTGCAAAAAAGCCCAACGCTAGCACAGGTATAGCAGTGGGCTTTATCCAAATATTTTTTTTAATCATCACAACATTCCTTGATTCTTTACATCTACAAATCATCTATCGGACAAGGCGAGAACAAACTTTAGACTTTCCAGTAATGTTAGTTAAATAACTTCGGCTGCCTATGCAATAAAGAAATTAAAAGCCGAAGTAGTGACCAAAACTTTTGCCCAACAAAGTGAAAATGAAAGACTAAGTAACAGTAACTTATCCCAATCATCCTGTGAAGCTCAGTAGCTTTCTCAAGGACTTCTTCCCACTTTACTAGACATAGATTATCGATAAAAAACAGATCAAATATTCGAGAATCAAGTATCTCACTCTGTTTTTTTGATTCAAAAAATATCTCGTAAATTTTGAATATCATTTCAAATTCAATGGGTTAGGATAAACTTACGAGTGGACCCTCAGATAAAGTCAGTTAATGCAGATTACTGTTGTATCTAGGCCCGCCTATCAAATTTTGATTTAGCAATGAACATGAGCTCTTATCGATTGGGAAGTTTAAAGCTTTGTCGTTACATTTATCAAACTACTCGTTCACAGTTTGAAAACTCTCATGCCACTCCTGCCGACAAAAATAAACAGCGAAAATTTATTACGTAAAAAGGGGTTCTTTTTCCCGTAAAAGAGGTATATTTTAGTCTTCGCAGAATTGTTGACTAAATTAGTCATCAATTGCTGAGTAATGTGAAACTTTTGCTCTGCAAGGCCGCTCTGAAAAATATGGATGTTAAGGATGGTGAATGCAATGGAAGCCATATTCCGACATTTAGCGCTTGATGAGACGAGTTTTCAGGAACGTAAGAACTTAATTCGCTTACGCACTGAAGACATTGAGCTTCTTTGTGCATTACATCTCCCCCTGCAAAAATACGAAACCGAGTTAATAAACTCGTTTTACGATCATTTGATGTCATTCGATTTTGCCCAGGAATTACTGGCAGATCCTCAAGTCAGAACCCGGTTACAATCCACACAAAAAGTTTACTTCCGTAAACTGACAGCCGGTGAATACAATCTGGATTACGCAAAAGATCGTATTCGTGTTGGTATCGCTCATGAACGAGTGGGTCTAACCACACAGTGGTACATCGGCTCATATGCCGTCTATCTTGAGCTGACAAGTCATTACATCACTAAAATTCTCTTTCAGACACCTGCCTTAATCGAACCATCCATCCACGCTTTGTACAAGGTTGCCTTACTGGATATCACGTTGGCGTTTGATGCTTATATGTATGCCAGTCATGAGTCGATACAGGCGGCAAGACAAGAAGTATCTGATAAATATGATGATCAATTACGGCTCCAAAAAACCATCGATCTCATTCAAAAAGCGTTTATTCTGAATGCCTCATACGACAGTGCCTTGGAGTTGCTGTTAAATGAGCTGATAGCGTTTACCAATAGTGATTTTGGTTTGATTGGCGATGTTCTTCGTGATGAGAATGACGCGCCTTATCTGAAATTGCGTGCGTTAACCAATATCGCCTGGAATGATGAAACCCGGGCGTTATATGAATCAAATCAGGCAAACGGACTTGAGTTTCATAATCTCGATAATTTGCTTGGCAACGTAATGACTACCGGTAAACCTGTCATTACCAACGCCCCCAACACCGATAGCCGTTCAGGAGGCATCCCGGAAGGTCATCCTGCGCTGGACTCTTATCTCGGTCTTCCTTTTTACCATAATGGCAGTATCGTCGGCATGATTGGGCTTGCCAATGCTGAAGGTGGTTATAACGAGAATACTGTTGAACGTCTCACTCCGATTCTGGAAACACTTGAGAGTCTGTATGAGGCGAGAAAAATACGCGATCGATTAACCGAAACTCTGGTTGAAAATGATAGATTGCGTCAGCAAAACGAAAAACAGATTGCGATTTTATTGCAAAAATCATCCGATGCCATTGGCATCATCAGTAAGAAAATGGTCATTACTGAATGTAATGATGCTGCTGTCAAACTTTATGGGATGTCGTCTCGTCAAGATTTGATTGGCCTGTCTCCATTAGAAATTTCTCCTGTCAATCAACCTGGAGGCCCCAGTAAAGAGCTTGCGAAACACTATATCTCCAAGGCATTGACGGAGGGTTATCAACGATTTGAATGGCTTCAGAACACTACCCAAGGCGAAAATACTCCTACCGAAGTAACGTTGACCCCGGTCATCTTCCATGGTGAGGCTTGCATACAGGTAGTCTGGCGAGATTTGACGGATATCAAAGCCAAAGAACATAGGATCAAACAACTTGCCTATTTTGATGAATTAACCGGGCTTGCGAACAAAAACCTGTTTACTGATCGTGTTAAACATCTGCTCCAACTATCAAAACGCTACAACTACACCATTGCTGTTGTTTACCTTGATTTGGTCAATCATGAAGATGTTAAAGAAACACTCGGCTATCACGTTGGCGATAGCTTGTTACATGCTGTCGGTCAACGTATCTCCAGCACCATCCGAAGTGCCGATACACTGGCACGTTATGTCTTTAATGAGCATGGTAAAAATTTCGATATCGATCACAGGGCAATAGATCGTGAGTTTGACTCGCTTGCCAGAATCAATGGTGAAGTATTTGCTCTGGCAGCGGTAGTCAACTCGGTTGATGCCGCGGCAATGATGGTCACAAGATTGCAAGATACATTGAAAGCACCATTTATTATTGCTGACTCAAAAGTGATGGTGAACACGAGAACCGGAATTGCTTTGTATCCTCAGGATGCTGATACCTTTGAAACACTTACCAGAGGCGCTGCTATTGCACTGGATATGGCAAAAGAAAAATTGCAATCCAGTTACTTTTTCAATGTACAACTTGGCGAAGGAATACAGCGACGTTCGCTTATCGCGAAACGGATTGAATATTCTTTGAAATTTGACCCAAATAGCTTCTCAATCAGAATTCAGCCACAAGTAAATACCCAGACTCTGCAACTTTCCGGCGCTGAAATCCTGTTACGCTGGGATGACAGCTCTCTCGGCAGTATTCCACCCGGTGTTTTTATTCCAATTGCCGAAGAGCGTGGCTTAATCAATGAAGTTACCAAATTGGTGGTTAAAAAAACCAGCAAAGCGCTGTTATCCTGGAAACAACACGGTTATGCGTTGTTTACTGACCATGGGATCCGGATGGCGATAAATATCTCTGCGAAGAGCATTGATGATTTAGTTTTCATTGATGAGTTTATTGCGAAGGTAAAACAGTCTGGCCTAACACCTGAAGATTTTGAACTGGAACTTACCGAAACAGGGATCATGCATGATCCGGAAACTGCGATAGAAGTTATTAAAAAACTCAAGTTGGAAAATTTTGTTCTGGCGATAGATGACTTTGGTATGGGCCATTCCTCGCTTAGCTACCTGCGAAATATTGAAGCTGATATTTTAAAAATCGATATGTTCTACATTCGCAATATGCTCAATGACAGTAAAAATATGGCCATCGTTAAAACCATCATTTCAACAGCACAGATTTTTGGTATGAAAACCTTGGCTGAAGGTGTTGAAGATTTAGAAACAGCTAATGCATTGAAAGTATTAGGCTGTGATTATGCCCAGGGCTACTTCTTTTCGTATCCCCTCACCATCAATGAGTTTGAAGAAGAATGGATTAAACAGAATCGTTATTCTCAAGGCAGCCTGAAGCATTAAGAAATACAGTTTTTACCACGCTTTTTAGCCTTATACATTGCCTCATCGGCGGCAGCGATAAGTTGAGTGATTTGCTCGCCCTGCTCCGGAAACACAGAGATACCAATACTCACTGAAAGCTCTATTTCATGTCCTTGCCATTGGTAAGGTTCAGAAAGTACCAAGCGAATTTTTTCAGCAACATTGAATGCGCCTTGGCGGTTTTCAATGTTATCCAGCAGTACCACAAATTCATCACCACCAAATCGCACCACCGTATCGGTTTCACGTACACAAGCGGTGATACGCTGCGCCGCCTCCTTCAACAGATAATCTCCTGCCGCATGTCCAAAAGTATCGTTGGCCGCTTTGAATTTATCCAAATCCAGATACATCAGGGCAAAATGACTTTTTTCACGCTTGGCTCGTAATAAAGATCGTTGCACCCTATCCTGAAACAGTTCGCGATTGGGCAATCCGGTTAAAGTGTCATATAAAGCAAGATGTTGCAGTCGCTCAAAGCGCTGATGGCGTTCAATTGCGGTGGCAATCTGCAAAGCCGTAAAGGTTAGTAACGCCCGATCATTTTCATTGAGTGAATATTCCTCTTCCATTAACGCCAAAACGATAATCCCATGAGACTCATCATCAAAAATCAGTGGCACTAACAACATGAGTTTGTCGTCAACAGCTTCCAATGTGATTTCATTGTCAGCAATAAAGCGCTGCTTCAACTCTTTTGACAATATACTGGTACAGCCACCAACACTCTCAAAAACAGTTTGCCATCGCTCCCCATTCGCTGGAGAGGTAACAATGCCAAAAGTGGCAATAGCGAGATGGGTGTCGAGGTGAAATAAAATTTGCTGACAGATTTGTTTGATGCCATTGGTTCGATGTGCGGTATCCGAAATGGCAATCAAGGAATTTTGCATGGCCTCAGCGGCTTTGATACGAGTAATATCACGAGCAACACCAAGCCGCATTTTATGCTGATCAGACCAACTGGTTGACCAGAGTAAATGCACGACTTGACCGTCTTTGCGAATATAACGGTTCTCAAAATCCAGTACATGCTTGTCTTGCATGACTGTGTCGATGCTTTGCTGGGTTTTATCGTGATCATCCGGATGCAGAAAATCCAGCATTTTCTTGCCGATCAATTCTTCTGGTGAATAGCCAAAAACGCGATGCGCGCCATTGCTGACATAAATAATGCGACTGTGTTCGTCTACGACACAAATCGCATCAAGCAGTAGATGTACATATTCGCTAAAAGAATCTAATAAAGGTTTATCCATGGCACATTCTTACGTGTTGACGGGAATCTGACAAGCTTATTGGAATGTGTAAATCACATATCAATCCAACAGATTATCCGAATCGAGCCAGGAAATTATCCAGGACCGGATTCAATTTTTCACCTGTAAGTCAGGAAAAATCTCATGCAACCATCTGGATGCCTAATCGTCGTACCTATGACGTTTCAGTTTTTTCACTCCAGGAGGTACTCATGAAGCAGTCATTAACCACTGTATTTTTTGCTATTTTGTTTCTAGGTCTGGCAGCTTGCGCCAAAGACCATATTATCGCGACCAATGATGGTCAGATGATTGATAGCGCAACCAAACCTGAACTGAACAATGAAACCGGAATGGTGGAATACAAAGATAGTGAAGGTCGAGAAAACCAAATCCCAATTGAGGATGTAAGTTCGATCAAAGAGCGTTAATTCCTATGGCGGGCTTCGGACCCGCCACCTAATTCAGCTGATGAAAGGTTTTACATAGTTACTTATTTTTTATAGTCAAAGCGCTTTTCCACATCTTCATTCGACATCGGCTTGGCATACAGATAGCCCTGAATTTCATCACAACCATTTTGTTTGAGAAAATCACATTGCGCCTGAGTTTCCACGCCTTCGGCAAGCACATTTAAGCGTAATTGTCGGGCAAGAATGATGGTTGTCTGCACAATACTCATATCATCTGCATCTGTTGGAATACCATCAATAAATGAGCGATCAATCTTAAGTCGATCAAAGGGGAAACGTTTCAGATAGGCCAGGCTTGAATACCCCGTTCCATAATCATCCAGAGCCAGACATATGCCCATTTCATGCAACGAATTCAAAATCACAATCGCCTGCTCGGGATTTTGCATGGCACTGGATTCGGTCACTTCCAACTCAAGCAAATGTGCCGGACAATGTGTTTCATCAAGGATTTGTCTGATATCACTCGCTAAACCGGCATAATCCAACTGTCTGCGGGATAAATTGACTGCCATCCGGAAATTCGATTTACCGGCATCAAGCCACTTTTTGGCCTGGATACAAGCCGTACGTAAAACCCAGTTACCGATAGGTAAAATCAATCCGGTTTCTTCTGCTACAGGAATAAAGTCCACCGGCGAGATAATGCCAAGTTCTGGATGCGACCATCTCAGTAATGCTTCTGTGCCAATGCATTCTCCAGAAGCCAAATTCATCAGCGGCTGATAATGCAAATACAGCTGGTTGTTATCCAGTGCACTTCGTAGATCATTTTCCAGCTGCAAGCGCGCGTGCACACGATCATCCAGATCAGGACTGAAGAAACGATATATGCCACGTCCCTGCTCTTTTGCCAGATACAGTGCCGTATCAGCATATTTCATTAATATTTCAGTGTTATCCGCATCACGTGGACACAGGCTGATGCCAATACTGGCGTTTATATGAAGTTGACGTCCCAAAACGCTGAAAGGTGCTGAGAGAACTTCCAGCAGCTTGCTGGCAACATGAGCAGCATCTTCTGCTGAGTCCAGACTTGGCAACAGGATCAGGAATTCATCACCCCCAACCCGTCCAATCGTATCTTCATCCCGTAACACGCCGAGTAAGCGTGAACCGACTTGCTGTAACAATAAATCACCTGCCTGATGGCCGAGCGAGTCGTTGATGGTTTTGAAACGATCCAGATCCAGAAATAAAACAGCTAATATTTCAGGGTGGCGAATAGCATGAGTAATCGCATGCTCCAGACGATTCATCGTCAACAACCTGTTTGGTAAGGCCGTCAGTGAGTCATGATAGGCAAGATATTGGATATGCGCTTCTTGCTCTTTACGTTCGGTAATGTCCTGTGCGGTTCCGGCGATACGATAAATTTCTCCCCTATCATTTCTGATAGGGAATGCTTGTTGATGAATATGACGCATACTGCCATCTGGACGAACAATACGAAATTCAATATCAAATTCGCCAGAGAGTTTACCTTGCGAAATTGCGTCTTCAACGATTCCAAGATCGTCTGGAAGAATAGTTTCCAGCCATGCGGCGGGAGTATCGTACAAAGCGTCGCAACTGCGTCCCCAGATTGTTTGGTATGCCGGACTGATATAAAGGATTTTATCCATGGCAAGATTCGTCAGCCAAACCACTTCTTCAATATTGTCGGCTAACTGGCGGAAACGCTCCTCTTGCTCGCGCATGGCACTTTCGACCGCTTTTCTTTGGGTAATGTCATGTGTAAGTGCCAGATTGTAGCCAATACCATCATATTCAAAATAATTGGCATTCACTTCAACCGGAATGATCTTGCCCGCTTTGGTTTTGTGATGCGTTTCCAAACGAATGGAGCGTTGTTGTTTGAGTTCTTTCCAATGTTTCTTCCATTCCAATTGCTGAGTGTCCGGATCAACCTCAGGAACTGACATGGTAATTAACTCATCGTAACTGTATCCCAGAGATTTACAGGCTTCGGCATTGGCATAGCGTATGCGTCCCTTATGATCTAGCAGATAAATACATTCCGTTACCTGATTAATAGCAAAATTCAACAGGGCGATACTTTGTTGAGACTTTTTCTGCTCTTCAATACTTTCTATCTGCGAGACGAAATACAGCGGTTGATTGTTGATTCCTCTGACAATGCTGGTCGTCAGTCTTGCCCATAAATAGTGTCCGTTACGATGCCGGTAACGTTTCTCGATCTGCATAAATGGAATATCACCAGCAAGCAGTCGTTCCAGCTCATCTTTGCCTTTTTGCAAATCGGCGGGATGGCTCATTTCCTGATAGGTCAGTTGCAGTAATTCCGCTTCGGAATAGCCCAGCATTTCATAGATAGAATGATTGGCACGCAACCACTGACCACTTAGCGACAATATGCCCATGCCGATAGCAGCAAATTCAAAAGCCTGACGAAAACGTTCCTCACTCTCACATTGTTCGCGATAAATCAGCAAGCTGGTTAAAGCATCTGATAAACGATGACCAATTTCACTGAACAAGCGTTTTTCGTCGTTGGTCCACACCCGTGCATAGGAACACTGATGTAAACCAAACACCCACGGTTTGCCCAATTTAGGATAGATAGCCGTGCCCATTAACGACCGCACCTGATAATCCTTAACAACATCAGGTGAATCAGGTGTATCAATATCTAGCTGAAAGGTAACCGGCTCGCTTGATGACAAGAAAGTTGTCATGGTTTCAGCCATATGAGCAAACATTGGGTATTCTGCTCCGGGTACCATTCCTCCTGGATATTCAGGTGTTGTCTGCTCCATGGGGACACTCCATGTAGCACTAAGCGGGTCACAAGGATAAACCAGCCATGCCCGATCACAATCAAAACAGTTGAGGATCGCGTCAAGCGCATCGCTCATCATTTGTTCAAGGTTATTGGTGCCTTGAATGGCCCGGTTGACCTGATCCATACATTCGAGAAAATACAGATGCGCCTGATTCTCCTGCTCCGCACGCTTTATCTCGGTGATATTTTGAAAATACCCATGCCAGACGATGCCATTTTCTTCAACCGCTTCCGGCATGGCCCTGCAGTCCACCAAAACCTCACCTTTTTGAGGGTGTAAAACGCGCCACACAAGATTCAACGGCTGCATGGTTTTGGCTGATTCAACCATATTCTGTTGAATAGTCAATTGGTCATCGGCATGGATAAGTGCCCAGGCAAGCGAAGGCTTTTCGATTATCGATTCAGCATTCAAACCAAAAATATCGACTATCACCGTTGTACTATCAAGTATTACTAGCTGATCATTTTTCTGAAGGCAAAACTTCACAATTGCCACTGGTGAAGTATCGGCTAAACGACTATTCACAGTTGGATGTCTGATAAGTTTTGGCAGAGCTGTTCATCGGAAATTTTTTGACACCTTAATCAACAATAAAATATGTTATTGATTTTATTAAAAATTCCAGGATTATCCTGTTGAGGTTTTTATAATAAAAAGACTGTGGATTCATCTTTACTATTATTATCCCAAAATGTCGGGCATGTTAGGCGTATTACCATAATGTTACAAGGGATATTATTCACCTAAAAACGGGATGTTTACCCGAAGGGAAATTAACTCAAACTAATTGAATAACAATATGATTTTGCTATAGCGCACGTTTTTAAATTTTATACCCGATAGCCAGCAAAACTAAGTAAACCCATCACAGTATGGGAAATAACCACCGACTTTTCCTTGGTTTTTATTATCTACCTTAGGAAGACTTCATGCTCGAAATTTCATCGCAGGTTAACGTCGACTAGCTGGAGAGCAGGTTTTCAAACCGTTGCCGAGGTGGTTCAACCATAAAAACACTTGCATCCATTTCTTCTAAAAAACAGATGTTGACGATCACATTTTCGTAAAGCCAGTAAACAAAGCCACCTTCCTCTATCCGATAGCGCCATTGATACTGGCACTGTATCCAGCCGTCACCTAACTTAGATAGCAGTATGGGTGGTTCATCAGCCTGCAAGCGTGGTTTGAATTCAACTGTCTTGGCATTGAGATCAATACGGAATCTATCGATTAACAAAAATTCCGCTCCTGTGAGCTGATGGCGAACACGATTTCCTGATACATCATCACCATGCTGATCAAGCAATATCTTCCCATAAGATAGAACAAAAGCTGATGAACTGATCGGATATCGATCTGGTAAGTCCGCCCTTGACTGCTGATGTTGCTCTGAAAGTTGAGACTTATCCCATTGTCGGATGATGATCTGAAAAACCAGCTTATACATTAGTAGGTTACGAGCCTTAAATTAAGTTGTTTATTAAGTCTATTGGTACCAAAGTACACTAAAAATCACCTGAAAAAGGGTATATGGTCATTTGGTGCCTTGTGTATAAGACACTGTTTCTTTTAACTTTTGCCAAACTTAATGTGAGTTAAGGACGGAAAGCCACGGGTCTCATCTGAGATGGCTGGGCCGCAAAAATTAAGGATACAAAAAATGAAAAACATAATAAGACTTTTAGCTCTCTCAGCCGCGTTTTTTGCTCCAATATCACACGCTGCTTTCATTTCAACTTTACAGGATGGTTTTGAAGGAGAAGGACAAGCTGCTTCGGTACTGAACTATAACACTTTCATTAACTGGGACATTACTGACGGTACGGTCGATTTGATTCGCAATGGTAATCCATGGGGAATCGTATGTTCATCAGGTAGTTTCTGCGTAGATCTCGATGGTTCCTCTAGTAACGCAGGAGTTATGACCACTAAGGAGGGATTTGCAGCAGGTAAATATAAAGTAAGCTTTGATTTGTCAGGTAACCAACGTCAAGGCCCTTTTGATACCGTCACCGTTTTATTTGGTGCTGGTGCTCTATTAAACGCTCTCGTTATTGATTGGGATGCAGGCTGGACAACCTATAGCTTCCTGGTCGATTTAGTGGATGGCGATAAATTATCCTTCGCAAACGCCGGTGGCGATAATATAGGTGCGATTCTGGATAACGTTTCAGTCTCAGCAGTTCCTCTGCCAGCTGCTGTTTGGTTATTCGGTTCGGGCTTGATGGGTTTTATGGCATTGCGTAGAAGAGCAAAAAACCAACAAATCTAATTTTCTAATCTTCATTCAAAAAAGCCGTGACAGTTTCTGTCACGGCTTTTTAATTTCGGTTTCAAAGCCTGATTAATTCACCAGACTTTGAATCGGTGCCGGGATACGTCCGCCTAATCGAACAAAGCGGTTTTCATGACTGCCCATATTGACCGCCATTACTGGTCCTTCGCCTAAAAGACCACCAAAACGCACGATATCACCAGCCTTTTTGCCAGGTGCTGGAATCAGTCTCGCGGCAGTGGTTTTTTTGTTAATCACGCCAATCGCCATTTCATCGGCAATAACAGCTGAAATCATTTCCGCTGTGGTATCACCCGGTATGGCAACCATATCCAGTCCCACCGAACAGACGGCTGTCATAGCTTCGAGTTTTTCCAGACTTAACGTGCCATTGGCGGCAGATTCGGCAATAGTCAGATCTTCACAGACCGGAATAAATGCACCACTTAAACCGCCTACATGCGAGCTGGCAAAGGCGCCGCCTTTTTTCACTGCATCATTAAGCATTGATAAAAATGCGGTACTACCCGGTGCACCAAAAGCTGGTAAACCGATGGCTTCAAAGATTTCACCCACACTGTCATTACGATTGGGGGTTGGTGCCAGAGACAGATCAACAATGCCAAATGGCAGATTCAGTAATTGTGCTACTTCACGGCCAACCAATTCACCGGCACGCGTTAGTCTTGCAGCAGTTTGTTTGATAACATCGGCTGCACGACTGAGATCCATATTTTCATCTTCAGCAAGCGCTTTTTCCAAAGCTGCTTTGACTACGCCCGGTCCACTTACTCCGACACTGACCACAGCATCCGCTTCACCGATGCCCAAATAAGCACCCGCCATAAACGGTACATCCTGTGGAATATTGGCAAATACCACCAACTTGGCCGCCGCCAAACCATCGTCTGCTGCCGTCAGTTCAGCGGCTTGTTTAATGATCTGCCCCATACGCAGGATGGCATCCATATTGATACCAGCACGTGTACTGGCGACATTGACAGATGAACAGATACGTTGGGTTTGGGTTAATGCCTGTGGGATGGCTTCGATCAAGGCTTGATCACCTTTACTCATGCCCTTTTCCACCAGTGCACTGAAACCACCAATAAAATCGACCCCAAGTTCAATAGCGGCTTTGTCCAATGTGATGGCAACTTCGACTAACTGTTCAGAGCTGAAAGGTGCGCCGACCACACCAATGGGACTGATCGAAATACGTTTATTGGCAACTTCGATGCCGTAACGTCTTTCAATACGGTTACAGGAAGCCACTAACTGACCAGCGTAGCGAGTAATTTTGTCGTAAATTTTACGTTTAAATGTTTCCAGATCATCACTGACGCAATCGGTCAGATTGATACCAACGGTGACGGTGCGAAGGTCCAGGTTTTGTTCCCGCACCATCATCAGAGTTGAAATAATGTCTTTTTCGTTGAGCATGAGGGGTTCCTTAATTGCTGATGTTGCTCACGGATTCAAAAATCTTGCGATGTTGGGTATCGATTTCGATATCAAGGCGTTGCGAGACTTCCTGCAAATCATCACGTAAGTCCTGCATTACCGTTTCACGCGGCACATCGACCTCAAATACCATCAGATTATCCATCGGGTTTTTTCCGCCTTTAAATATCGCCTGAATATTGGTGATATTCACACCATGTTTTGCCAGATGGGTAGACACTTCTGCCACCAGGCCACGACGATCCGGACCAATCACGGTCAGAATATAAGGTTGCACTTCAGGTGGATTTTCCTGCCAAGCTGTTAATTGCTCATCCCAAGGGTCAACATGAATCGACAGACGCATTTTCTGGCCGACTTGCTGCAGAGCCTGATGTAATTCTTCACACTGAGCGTCTTCGGGCATCGAAACCATTAATAACGCACCGAATACCGATTGAAGCAATGTTTGACTGAGGTTTTCAATGTTACCGCCGTGTTCGGTGATGACTGTGGCAACCGCAGCCATGATGCCAGGTTGATCGGTGCCAAGAACCGAAATAAGTGCCTTATTCACGATGTCTCCTTGTATGAGATCGATGGATTAAAATCTAGTGGGTAATGCCAGTTATCAATGATGGCTACCGGAAGCTTAATAGACAACGGCTTTGCGACAATATCGCAGTGTGCATTGGATTTATAATGCCGTTTTTTATTAGGGGAACTCGGTAGGCAGATATTGATTTAGTCGGATAGCTTACCAAATGAGGTCAATTAGGCGTAATTCAATGGCGGCTGGACGAGAAATTATGGTTAGATAAAGGAGTTTATATTTTGACCAACAGTTGATGATGTCTGAGCTTGAGTTTGCTTATTAGCTGAGTCTGCTTGCTGTTGTGCACGTTGTTCATCTTGTATTTTTTGCTGTTTCAACGCTTCCAGTTGCATGATTTGAGCTTGAGTCACCTGGATTTGCATTTGTAGCATTTTGACTTTTTCTTCAGTATCTGGCGTTTGCTCTTTAACTGCTTGTTTAAGATCTTCAAACAGATCAGCCAGTTTTTGCTTTAACGCAGCGATCCTTGCATCTAAGGACTGTCCGCCACTTCGGGTGCCCGTTGAGGCACTGGATGCAGTGAAGGAACGCATATCAACAGAAATCGGATTACTCATGCTAAAGTTTCCACAAACACACTAATTCTATAGACGGCATTTATAACCATAACTTTAATTTTTCTCTACGTTTATAACCAAAAACATCTTTTAGCTCAGCCCCTGAAACGAGTTTATTTATGGCCATTCAATTTATACCGATTATTAAGGCTGTAGCACCTTATGTTGCACAAGTTGCTGCCTATGCTATTCCGGCATTTACTGCCAAGCCTGAAGCAGTTAAAGCCGATCCGGTGCTGGTAAAACAAATCGAAGAGCTGCAAACAGCAGCGACACAAAATGCCAAATCCATTCATCTGCTGGCCGAAAATATGCAGCAAGCAATAACAGGCTTTGAAACCGCAGCCGAACAAGCCAAAAAACAGATCACAACCTATCGAAATCTATTATTTCTCTCACTAGGACTGTCTGCAGTGTCGGTACTGATTTGTATTTATCTGTTACTCAGATAACAAACTTAAAAGGGAATCTTGTGCCACATTGCATTATTGAGTATTCAAACACACTTGATATCAACCCTGCCCGGCTGGTTGAAGCGGTACATCAAGCGGTTGTTGAATCAGATTTATTTGATGCTTCTCATATCAAAACACGCGCCGTGGCTTATGAGCATTTTCGGTTGGCTGACAATTCCAGGGACTTTATTCATGTGACAATACGTCTGCATGGCGGCCGAACAGCTCAACAAAAACAGCACTTAACGGCGAGTATTTTGCAGGCTCTGCATAAGCTCAGATTGACGGTTATTACCATCACTGCGGAAGCCGTTGATATTGATAGTGATAGTTATGCCAAGCTTGTTATTACCTAATACTATTACTCACTGCTTTAGCCGGTGCAGCCTGCTGATGACGTAATGCTGTAACTGACGGGTTTTCACCAAACAGACTGGTGTAGTCATGAGTGAATTGCCCAGCATGAAAAAAGCCCCTTTGCTGGGCGATCATTGAAATCGTTTCATCTGCCTTTAAACCGTTTATCAACACCCGTCGAACGGCATTAAGTCTGGAAATTCGCATACATTTAAGCGGACTGATTCCTAACACATCTTCAAAACAGTATTGCAAGGTACGCCGACTCACATAAGCCAAAGCGCACATATCTGTAATGGTGATGGGTTTATCTGGATGAGCATCAAGATAGGCAGTCACTTTTTGCACCACCGCCCGACGTTTCACAAAGCTTGGTTTCTCGTGAATCTCATGCTCGTTCTGTTGCAAAATCTCCAGCACCGCCATCATTAATATATCTTCCTGATGATGTCTTATCAGATTGTCTGGCTGCGGTTTCAACACATCATTTAATAGATAACGCAATGAATTCAGTTTTTCGGAATGCCATAACCTTAATGGGGAATGAAATAGGCTTATATCCAGATCTATTCCATGCAAACGGGCGACTTCTTTTAAGATGTCCTGATTGATCACAATACCAAAAATATTGAATTGCTCCGGTGTCACCAATTCGAATTGCGTACTTCCAGGACGAATCATCAAGTGCTCACTGCTGACATGATGTCCATTGATGCGACAGGACTTATCGTCAGCTGAAAAACCCAGCCAAATGGCATTTGGCCAGACATTACATTGTTGTCTTACCGTTTGGCTGGTGTGCTCACGAAAAGCATGTATCGACTCAAACATCACCTCTTCAATCTTGCCGTAAAAACGGCCATTGCTTATCTGATCATACTGCTGCTGCCAGTTTTTCAGATTATGTGCCTGCTCATCCGCATCGTTGGCTTCCAAAACGCACCATTTGGATACAGTCTCGCTTTGTTTAGGTGCAAATTCTTTCAATTTATCTGTCATTTGCTTTACCTGTTTTAGTAATAATGCCAATGTCGGCTAAGTAAGTAACTGAATATAAACCCAATATTTTTTTGCCGATTTTCGATATTGGCTGGGTATAGATATCGCATTCATAGTTAGTAAACTTTGTTTATTCAGGTGCAATATTTATTCCATCTAATTGGATTTAAAGCAATTTATGGGTCAAAGCTATCGTTATCAGTTGGGCAGCAAAACCTATCAATTTGCAGATTTAGCAGATTTGATGGCAAAGGCGACCCCTTCCCGCTCGGGAGATCGTCTGGCCGGTGTCATTGCTGACACGGCTGAACAACGGGCTGTAGCACAATTACTGTTAGCTGAGGTCCCGTTAAAAACTTTTTTAAATGAAGCATTAGTGCCATATGAAGATGATGAAATCACTCGTTTGATTATGGATGAACACGATGTTGATGCGTTCTCGGTTATTTCGCATTTAACAGTGGGTGATTTTCGCAACTGGCTGCTGAGCGATGAAGCCAGTTCCGAAATGCTTAAACAAGTCAGTCCTGGCATCACACCTGAAATGGCTGCAGCAGTCAGCAAAATCATGCGTAATCAGGATTTGATTCTGGTTGCCCAGAAATGTCGTGTCGTCACCTCGTTTCGTAACACCATTGGCTTACCTAAACGCCTTTCTACCCGATTACAACCCAACCACCCGACCGATGATGTCAATGGCATTGCGGCTAGCATGCTGGATGGTCTGTTGTACGGTTCAGGGGATGCGGTTATCGGTATTAATCCGGCAACCGATAATGTCACGCAAGCCACACGGCTAATGAATCTAATGGATGAAGTGATTTCTTTATATGAAATCCCTACTCAATCCTGCGTACTCACGCATGTCACCAACACATTGGAATGCATTGAAAATGGCGCGCCAGTAGATCTGGTATTTCAATCCATCGGCGGGACTGAAAAAACCAATAGCAGTTTTGGTTTTAATCTGGCGATCTTGGCTGAAGCCCAACAAGCCGCTTTATCCCTTAAGCGTGGCACTGTCGGCCAGAATGTTATGTATTTTGAAACCGGGCAAGGTAGTTCCCTGTCCGCCAATGCCCATCACGGTCTGGATCAACAAACCTGCGAAGCTCGCGCTTATGCTGTGGCCCGTAAATTCAGTCCATTGCTGGTTAACACTGTAGTGGGTTTTATCGGTCCCGAATATCTGTTTGATGGCAAAGAAATCACCCGCGCCGGACTGGAAGATCATTTCTGTGGCAAGTTACTGGGTCTGCCGATGGGGTGTGATGTTTGTTACACCAACCATGCCGAAGCCGATCAGAATGATATGGATAACCTGCTAACACTGCTTGGCACAGCGGGATGCTCATTTGTAATGGGAATTCCTGGCTCTGATGACATTATGCTCAATTATCAGACCACTTCGTTTCACGATGCTTTGTATGCCCGTCGAGTTTTGGGTTTAGGCGCTGCACCGGAATTTGAAGCCTGGCTGGAAAAAATGCAGATTATGAGCAATGCGGGGTTGGCACAATTAACTAATCATTTACCACCCGCCTTTGCCGGTACGCTCAGCAGTTCTGCCGTGAAGCATTACCATGGTTGAAGATGCGGATATGTTGATTGTTGAAGAACACCTTGCAGACGACAGCATGGTTATCCATAACCCATGGCGTCAACTCAGACAATTTACTGCAGCTAGAATTGGTATCGGCCGGGCCGGTGTCAGTACCCCGACTCGTGAAACCCTTGAATTTCAATTAGCCCATGCACAAGCGCGTGATGCAGTGCATACCGAACTGGATGTCGAAACCCTGCAACAACAGCTGCTCCAGCTGAAGCAGGAAATTCCACAAATCCCTTCACAAAAGCCACTGGTGTTACACAGTCGAGCGATTGATCGCGTGAACTATCTGCAACGTCCCGACTATGGCCGCCAGTTAGATGATGCAGGTTTTGCCAGTCTGAAACCTTTTTCTACGAACCAACCTTATGACTTGGCACTGGTGATTGCCGATGGTTTATCTGCCACTGCCATTCACCAAAATGCCGTAGCGTTTATTTCCAGCTTATTGCCTTTATTGCTGAAAGAAATTCCAGACTTCTCACTGGCACCGATCAGCCTGGTCAATCAAGGTCGGGTGGCCATTGGTGATGATATTGGCGAAGCATTAAACGCCAGAGCGGTATTGATTCTGATCGGCGAACGTCCCGGTCTCAGCTCACCGGACAGCCTGGGTTTATATCTGACATGGTCACCAAAACGTGGCCTGACTGACGACAAACGTAACTGTATTTCAAATGTGCGACTGGCCGGACTTTCCTACGCCGCTGCCGCACACAAATGTCTTTATCTGCTGAGTGAAGCTCGCAGACTCCAGTGTTCTGGTGTTGCTATCAAGGATCGTTCAACTGAGAAGATCATTGATAACAGCGCAGTTCAAACCAGCTTTTTGCTGGACAGCAAAGTTGACCGAAAAGGGGTGGACGGGAAATGACTTTAACTAAAATGAGGATAGTAAGATGGAAAACTCGCCAACACTAGAATCCTTGCAGGCAGCATTGGATGCCCAGCAAGC
>NZ_JAUSCC010000067.1 GCF_030651745.1 Methylophaga sp. | reverse complement strand
ATGAGCGACGACAAAAAAAACGACGACAAATTACTTTACTGTTCATTCTGCGGTAAAAGTCAGCATGAAGTAAAAAAATTGATCGCGGGTCCATCGGTATTTGTCTGCGACGAGTGTGTAGAGCTTTGTAACGATATTATCCGCGAAGAACTTCAAGAAAAAAACGACGGCAAAGCCGATTCCAGATTGCCTTCGCCACATGAAATAGATTCTGCTCTCAATAATTATGTTATTGGTCAAGTAAAAGCCAAACGGGTTTTATCGGTAGCGGTATATAACCATTACAAACGTTTGCGCCACGGCACCAAAAACGATGATGTGGAACTCTCTAAAAGCAATATTCTGTTAATTGGACCGACCGGCAGTGGTAAAACATTGCTGGCCGAGACATTGGCCAGACAGTTGAATGTGCCTTTCACCATGGCTGATGCCACTACGCTAACCGAAGCTGGTTATGTCGGTGAAGATGTTGAAAACATCATTCAAAAACTGTTGCAGAAATGTGATTACGATGTAGAAAAAGCTGAAACAGGCATCGTTTACATAGATGAAATCGATAAGATCTCCAAAAAATCGGACAATCCCTCGATAACTCGTGATGTATCCGGTGAAGGTGTTCAACAGGCCTTGTTGAAATTGATTGAAGGTACGATTGCTTCAGTACCGCCTCAAGGTGGTAGAAAACATCCTCAGCAGGAATTTTTGCAAGTTGATACCAGCAAAATTCTATTTATTTGTGGTGGTGCATTTGCTGGCTTGGATAAAGTTATCCGCAACCGTACTCACAAAGGTGGCATAGGTTTCTCTGCTGATGTGAAGAGCGTTGATACCAATGCACCTTCAAGTGAAGCGTTAAGAGTGGTTGAGCCAGAAGATTTAATCCAATACGGATTGATTCCGGAATTTGTTGGCCGTCTACCAGTTGTTGCTACCCTAGAAGAGCTTGATGAAGCCGCTTTGGTACAGATCTTAACTGAACCGAAAAATGCCTTAACCAAACAATATGAAAAATTGTTTGAACTGGAAAATTGTGAACTTGAGTTCAGAGCTGATGCACTTCGTGCAATTGCTCGTAAAGCAATGGAACGTAAAACCGGTGCACGTGGTCTGCGATCCATCATTGAAAATGTACTGTTAGATACCATGTTTGACCTGCCATCTCTCGATAATGTAACCAAAGTGGTAGTGGATGAAAGTGTTATCAACGGTGAAAACACGCCAATATTGATTTACGAAGATCAACCTGCTGATCTTGCTTCAGGTGATAAATAACTTCTACCTGATTGTTCTTTAAACACTTTGGCAGATATTAATGCGTTCGGTATCACCGAACGCTTGATTTCTTTATGCCTGTCCCCATATTGTTTTCACGCACACGATGAACGTGTCTGTTGACTCCCTTAAGAGGTCTGCATTGATGGAAAATGAATTAAAAGCTACATCAACTGATGACAATGCCTTGCAAAAAGTACCTGTGTTGCCATTGCGTGATGTTGTCGTATATCCGCATATGGTTATTCCTTTATTTGTTGGGCGTGAAAAATCCATCAAAGCATTGGAACATGCAACTGATGAAAACAAGCAAGTCCTGCTGGTAGCGCAAAAAGATTCAGGTGAAGATTCTCCTTCGCCAGAAAATCTTTATGAAACTGGTACCTTGGCAAATATTCTGCAATTACTGAAATTACCTGACGGTACGGTAAAAGTTCTGGTGGAAGGTACGCAGCGGGCTAAAGTTGCCTTGTATGACAATACCAATGCGTTTCTGGAAGCAGAAGTCGCAACCTTTATTGATGAACATCCTGATCAGCGTGAAGCTGATGTGTTGATGCGTACACTGCTGGGACAGTTTGAGCAGTACGTTAAACTCAATAAAAAAATTCCACCTGAAGTTATTGCTTCTTTATCAAGCATTGAGGATCTTGCGCGTATGGCAGATACCGTTGCTGCGCATATGACCTTAAAGTTAGAAGATAAACAACTTCTGCTGGAAATGTCTGACGTTAAAGAACGTATCGAGAAGTTGATGGCCTATCTGGAATCAGAAATCGATATTCAGCAAATCGAAAAGCGCATTCGCAATCGTGTCAAAAAACAGATGGAAAAAAGTCAGCGCGAATACTATCTGAATGAACAGCTTAAAGCTGTGCAGAAAGAGCTGGGTGAGCTTGATGACAGCGGTAATGAAGTCGAAGAATTAGCTGAGAAAATCGCTGCGGCAGGCATGAGCACCGAAGCTCGGGATAAGGCCGAGTCAGAACTTAAAAAATTGAAAATGATGTCGCCGATGTCTGCCGAAGCAACAGTTGTGCGTAACTACATTGAATATTTACTCGAAGTACCCTGGAAAAAACGCTCACGTGTGACTCTGGATCTGGAGCATGCACAACAAGTGCTGGATGAAGATCACTATGGCCTTGAAAAAGTTAAAGAACGTATTATTGAATACCTCGCAGTGCAAAAACGCGTTAAAAAACTGAAAGGTCCAATTCTATGTTTAGTAGGCCCACCAGGTGTTGGTAAAACATCGATTGCCCAATCGATTGCCCGTGCGACAAACCGTAAATTCAGTCGTATGGCACTGGGCGGTGTACGTGATGAGGCGGAAATTCGTGGTCATCGCCGTACTTATATCGGCTCTATGCCAGGTAAAGTGATTCAGAATATTTCCAAAACAGGTGTTCGTAACCCATTGTTCTTGTTGGATGAAATTGACAAGATGGCGCAGGACTTCCGTGGAGATCCTGCATCTGCGTTATTGGAAGTTTTGGATCCGGAACAAAATTCGACTTTTGCAGATCATTATCTGGAAGTTGAATACGATTTGTCTGATGTAATGTTTGTCTGTACAGCGAACACGTTGAATATTCCAGATGCATTGCGTGACCGTATGGAAATTATTCGTCTTGCTGGTTATACCGAAGATGAAAAATTGAATATTGCCTTGCAGTATTTGTTACCAAAAGCGATTAAAGATAACGGTTTAAAAGCAGATGAGATTGAAATTACTGCTCAAGCGGTTATGGAAATCATTCGTCGCTATACGCGCGAAGCCGGTGTACGTAACCTGCAACGTGAGATATCCAAAATCTGTCGCAAACTGGTCAAACAAATCCTTAGCGATGCACCTACTGAGAAAGTGGTTGTCACTGCAGATAACCTAGAAGACTATCTTGGTGTTTACCATTATCAATATGGTGTCGCAGAAGAAGATGATCGGATCGGCCAAGTCACCGGACTTGCCTGGACTGAAGTTGGCGGTGAATTATTGACTATCGAGTCGGCGGTTATGCCCGGTAAAGGCAAAGCCAGTTATACCGGTAAGCTGGGCGATGTGATGCAGGAATCGATTCAAGCTGCAACCACCGTTGTACGTTCACGCGCAGTAGAGTGGGGCATTGCTGAAGATTATTTGCAGAGCCACGATTTACATATTCACGTGCCAGAAGGTGCTACACCAAAAGATGGTCCAAGTGCCGGTATCGGTATGTGTACCGCATTGGTGTCGGCGATTACCGGGATACCGGTTAAATCGAATGTGGCGATGACTGGTGAAATTACTTTGCGCGGTGAAGTATTGGCGATTGGTGGTTTGAAAGAAAAATTACTGGCCGCTCATCGTGGAGGTATTGATACCGTTTTGATCCCTAAAGATAATGTGAAAGATTTAAGGGAAATTCCGGATAATGTAAAATCCGGCTTGGAAATTATTCCGGTGCGCTGGATTAATGAAGTGCTGGAGAAAGCATTACAAAAAATGCCAACTAAAGCATTACCGACTCCGGATACAGCCACCGTGCTTGCTCCAGAGCAAGCCAGTTTCCACGAAGTTAATACGCAAAACCGGCATTAAAATTGATTAAAGCGAGCGGCGGAGATTTATGATGACTCAGAAACAACAACAGCGTTTAATCGGGACGCTTTTGCTGGTCTTTTTCATCACCGTGCTCGCTTATATCGTTTTATCCAAAGTGAGCCAGACTGAATCTGGAAGGCAAACTCAAGAGGAAGAGCCTATTCAATTCTCTTCTATAATTGAGGCTATGCAAGAAGCTTCTGACGATGATGATATCCGGGGCGATTCAATTTCAGGTGAAGAAGCTTTTATCGATATTAATCCAGAAGCGACAGATGAATCGACAATAACAGCACCATCAACGGAATCTGTAGTAACGGTCCCCGTAGTACCTGAGCCGGAAGTCGTTGCTCCAAAACCAGCACCGGTTACTCCTAAACCGACTCCAGCTCCAACACCGGCACCTGAACCAAAGCCTGCTCCTGCCCCCATTGTTGAGGCTCCAAAACCAGCCCCAACTCCTGCAGCTCCTGTAGAGAGAACACCGGAACCTTCACAAACAGAACCAGCATCACGTTGGATCCTTCAATTAGGCAGTTTTTCGGTTGAAGCCAATGCAAACAGCTTGAAAAAACAGTTAGAAGATATCGGTTACAAACCAATGATCGAACAGACACGCAGTGGTGAAACGGTTATTTATCGGGTCAGACTGCAGCCAAATACAGATAGAGCGGCATTGGAAAAAACGGCTGAGTCAATACGTAATCAATTGAATTTAAATACTCAGATTTTCCCATACCCGTAATGCGTCACAAAGTCATCGGTTTGTAATCTGTTACGTGTAAATATATTGGGTTACCCTTGGCAATTCTGATAAAATTCCCTCTTTTTTACACGCTGCTTGACGCGGAGTCATAATGAACTGGGTAGATTATTTAATAATCGGCATTATTTTGATTTCGTCGGGCATCAGTATTGTTCGTGGCTTTGTCAAAGAAGTACTTTCGTTAATCAGCTGGGCAGTGGCGATTTGGGTCGCTTTTATGTTTTTTGCCAATTTTGCCAGTTTATTAACACCTTATATCGATACAGTTACCATACGTTTATTTGTCGCGTTTTTTGTCTTATTTGTTGTCACATTAATACTCGGAGCACTGGTTAACCATTTGATTTCACAGCTGGTCGAGAAGACTGGCCTTAGCGGCACTGACCGTGCGCTTGGAGTGATTTTCGGTATTGTTAGAGGTGTCGCAATCGTCACTATTCTGGTGTTGGCTGCAGGTGTAACGCCCATGCCATCTGATAACTGGTGGCAAAACTCTTTATTGTTACAACATTTTGAAGACCTAGCGGTTTGGGTCAAGCAGTTTTTACCAGCTGACGTCGCTGAACACGTTAACTTCAACTAATCCTGGCAGGGTATTTTATGTGTGGAATTATTGGTATTGTAGGTCACTCGGAAGTCAATCAAGCGTTGTATGACGGGCTGACAGTCCAGCAACATCGCGGCCAGGATGCTGCGGGTATTATGACTTGCGACCAAACCGGTCGATTTTATCTTCGTAAGGATAACGGTCTGGTTAAAGATGTATTTCATACCCGCCATATGATTCGTCTTAAAGGATCAATGGGAATAGGGCATATACGCTACCCAACGGCTGGCTGCTCCAATTCAGCAGAATCTCAACCATTTTATGTCAACTCACCTTTCGGTATTGCGTTGGCACACAATGGCAACTTGACCAATACCAAACTGTTATCCGATCAACTGTTTAAAAGTGATCGTCGCCATCTTAATACTGGCTCTGATTCTGAAGTATTGTTAAACGTACTTGCCCACGAATTACAAACCTCTGGCAAACTTAAACCGCAACCGGAAGATATTTTCAAAGCGGTTTCCGAAGTACATAAACGCTGCAAAGGTGCTTATGCCGTTGTTGCAATGATTGCCGGTGTCGGCATGTTGGCATTCCGCGATCCCTATGGCATCCGTCCTGCAGTGATTGGCAAGCGTGAAACAGAGTTAGGCACCGAATACGTAGTGGCTTCTGAGAGTGTAGCGATTGATACGCTGGACTTTGAATTAATGCGCGACGTACAACCTGGCGAATGTATCTTTATTGATATGCAGGGTAGTTTTCATAGTCAACAATGTGCTGAAAACCCAATCAAATCGCCTTGTATATTTGAATATGTTTATTTTGCTCGTCCAGACTCAATGATGGATGGCATTTCCGTGCATAAAAGCCGTATGCGTATGGGCACCAAGTTAGCTGAAAAAATTAAACGTGAATTTCCAGATCACGATATTGATGTCGTTATCCCAATTCCCGATACTAGCCGTAGTGCGGCACTACAACTTGCCTATGATTTAGATGTGGTTTATCGCGAAGGCTTTATTAAAAATCGCTATATTGGTCGTACCTTCATCATGCCAGGCCAACAACAGCGTAAAAAATCGGTTCGGCAGAAATTGAATGCTATCGATCTGGAATTCCGCGGTAAGAATGTTCTGTTAGTTGATGATTCAATTGTTCGCGGCACGACTTCTCAACAAATCGTACAAATGGCCCGCGATGCAGGTGCCAAAAAAGTTTATTTAGCCTCTGCTGCACCACCGGTTCGCTTTCCTAACGTTTATGGTATTGATATGCCATCACCGTCGGAATTTGTTGCGCACAATCGCAATGTCGAACAAATTGCTGAAGAGCTTGGTGTGGACTGGTTGATCTATCAGGATTTACAAGATCTGGTTGAGGCCATTAACAAGAAAAGTGATGTTAAACGTTTTGATACTTCCTGTTTTGATGGGGATTACATAACCGGTGACATCGATGAGACTTATCTGTATTACATCGATGCGCTGCGTAATGACATGTCCAAACAGACCAGCGAAGAAGGTAATGTCACCATTGAGCTGCATAATGATGTCTAACCAGCGCATTGCCTCCTGCAATTTGTTTACTGATACTCCCGCTAAATTCAGCGGGAATAAACAGCTTTTTGCTGTTTGATACCAATTCTTATATAATCCCGTCGATTATGCATCAGCAATTGCCAAGAGAGATTGATCCGTTTCGTTTTGCTCATAGCGGTTTACAGATAACGGGAG
>NZ_JAUSCC010000141.1 GCF_030651745.1 Methylophaga sp. | reverse complement strand
CCCAATGTGGTCATAAGGGTGGTGACCCAAACCAGCCCAATCTCGGCGCCCGAGTCCGATGGCTGCGCTGCTCCCTTCCGGGCCTGACGTGGTAACCAACATATCGTCGCGAGGAGACCGGCTGGGCCACCATAGAGTTGGGTATTCTATGCTTTTTTTGGCTTTAGTGCCATGCATTGAACCAATAAAAAAGGAGAATTTTAAAGATGACTTGGTATGAAAATGAATAAACCAACATATCCATGCACAAAAGATTTTTTAGGGCATGAATCGTGGGTAAAGTGATAGGTTTAAGCGAGAGAGGATTTAGTTATGGCGACTATGGCCTAACCAATTGAATTTAAAATTGTTAATGGCATTTATTTAATTGGCGGAGAACGAGGGATTCGAACCCTCGATAGGCTATTAACCTATACACACTTTCCAGGCGTGCGCCTTCAACCACTCGGCCAGTTCTCCTATAAGGGGGCGAAAGCTTATCTCAGTTCGCGTTTTCTGGCAATGCCGTTGAATCTTCGTCTAGGTTTTCGTCTGTCGATGATTCAGTTTCTGTTGCGGTTTTATTCTGATTGCGATGGTTGGATTGTCTGGCATATTGCGCCAAACCTTTCAGAACCAAATCGGGCTCATGGATAAGCGGTTGTGGCAATAAGGGAATTAATTCTTCAGCATCACCACCGGTAATCAGAAAGCGAATTTCGTTTTTGAAATTCAGTTGTAAATCAGTGATGAGGTTTTCCAGTGTGGCGGACACCATATACAAGGTGCCGGCTTGAATGGCGCTATGCGTATTAGTGGCTAATAGATTGAACTCACTTTCTTGTGTAACATTACTTAATGCGTCGGTATTATCAGTCAACATTTGTTTCATCAGCGATAAGCCGGGAACAATCAGCCCACCTTGGTGCTGACCTTTTTCAGTGACAATATCGACAGTAATGGCAGTACCACAATCAATAATGCAGGTGGCTTCTCTGGCATGCTGGCGGCCGGCAACTATGGCTAACCAGCGATCAACACCTAATGTTTCAGGCTGATCGTAGGCATTGGTGACACCAAAACGGCGTTTCTCACTTTGGACAAAGACGGGTTTGAGCTGCCATTGTTTTTCAGTCCATTCGCTTAGCTGAGTGGCAATTTTTTCGCCAGCCACATTACTGACAAATATGGCCTCAATACCCTCAAGTGCTTTCCAGACTTTATTCAAGGCTACTTTAATGCCGGTTTTTGGTCGGGCAAAGTTTTGAGATTCAGCCAAGACTTTGGACTGAATAGTGGTCCATTTAATCTGGCTGTTACCGATATCGACTAATAAAATCATGAAGCAAACCTGATACTGAGGTGGCTGTTGGACAAGTAGGCTACTTGCTGGTCTCGCATATAACGTAATTCACCTTGTTCGTTGATACCACAAGCAAGCGCGGTGAATTGACCGTCTTCACTGATGATATTGATGGCTTGATTATGCAAGGCATCATATTGTGGCCATAAAGGCAAAAAGTCATTAAGACCACGATGAGAAAATAGCTCTAAAGTTTTAATCATATTTTGAATTATTTTAGCTGCCAGCCGATTGCGACAGGGGAGCGGGTTACAAAGTTGCTCCAGGCTGATAATGGGCTGAGGGATGGCAGTCTGTATATTGTCCGGTAGTGAGAGGTTCAAGCCGATGCCGACGGTAACGTAGTTTTGGCTTCCGTAACGTGATTCTACAAGAATTCCTGCAAGTTTACGCCGCTTATGTAAAACATCATTAGGCCATTTCAGTTGCAAGTCTTCGATTCCAAGTTCACGAAGGGTGTTGATTAGGGCAATCCCTATCGCGATGCTCAGACCGTTTCGAACCGATTCACTGTTGAGCGGACGCATTATCGACAGGTAAATATTGCCCGTAGCAGGAGAAACCCACTGGCTACCGCGACGTCCACGACCCGCTGTTTGCATCTCAGCCATGCATATGGCAATACCGTTTATTCCGCTTTGAGATTTTTTCCAGAGGATATCATTGGTTGAAGTGACTTCAGAGAAAACCTGAAGACTATCAATTTGCTGAAGGATGTCGGGACTCAGCGCTTCGCGGATGCTGGTTTCGTTGAGCGCAACGTATGGGGGTAAACTCAAAATAGGGCTTCACAGTCAGTAACGACGATAGTGTAGCGTCAAATGTCTTTTTTTCGCCAGTATTACCTGGAATAGAATCAAAAAAAGATAAAATCAGACTTTGATATCGAGCAACGTACCCAGAGTATCAGAGCTGATTTGAAACGCTTTGGCTGATGCCTGAACTTGAAATTTATCGCTGTTCATATTTACCATCGGCGTCACCATATCGCCACCTTTGGTAGATTCACTGGCCACAGCAAAGGCATTTTTATTCATGCTTTGCATACCGCTCTGTATGCCTTGATAAGCTGATTGTATGGCAGGAATAGTACTCATATGACGCTCCGGTAAATCTTACACAGCATTTCAACATTATTTATAAATTAAGTCTGTGCGTTCTTTCGCAATTTGCCTAAAGTACGAACATAAAGATTCGCCGCAATAAAAAAACTGCTGCTGAATATTACTTCAAACAATGGATACCAGATAACGGCATCCCGACTGTAAAGTTCGCCAATGCCGTGTGCAATATAAAACAACATTAAAAAACTGGCCCAGGCATGGGTATAGGTTTTGCCATAAAGAATACCGCGCATCGGGAACAATAAAGGCGTTACGCCAATAATCAACCAAGCCGCCACTGGAAAGTTTTCACTGTGTTCTGCAACTAAAATCCAAATTAATAAAGTAACCATCAGTCCAAAAAAACTGATTAAGGATATTGTTCTAAGGGTTTGAACTAACTTCATTTGGTCAGCCTTACTGCGAGTTCTGCAACCCTCAGCCCTAATGCCTGGCAGAGGTCAATTTCTTCCTGACTCAGTGAGCGTTTATTATCCGCTCCCGCAAAATGACTTGCCCCATAGGGTGTACCACCGGTTTGTGTGGTCATCAATGCGGCTTCGGTATAAGGCAGTCCACTAATCACCATGCCATGGTGTAACAGCGGCAACATCATCGATAACAGTGTAGATTCCTGCCCACCGTGCAAACTTCCGGTAGAGGTAAATACCGCTGCAGGTTTGCCACTTAAAGTGCCGGATAACCAGCTATCACTGGTGCTATCGATAAAATATTTAAGTGGTGCAGCCATATTGCCAAAGCGTGTCGGGCTACCAACAATAAGTCCGGCGCATTCCTGCAAATCGGCTGTTGTAGCGTAAAGATGTCCGGAGGCTGGAATTGCCGCTTCAGTTGCTTCACATACACTAGAGACTTTAGGCACGGTTCTGATTCTGGCAACACAGTTAGTGTGTTTTTCCACGCCACGGGCAATTTGTTCTGCCATTGCTTTAACTTGACCGGACTGGCTGTAATAGAGGATCAAAATCTCATGCATGCTGGGTCCTCAAAGGATATTCAATACGGCTTCTGGCGGTCTGCCAATGATCGCTTGATCGTCTTTAATGACGATAGGACGTTCAATAAGTTTCGGGTTGGCACACATGATTTCTATCAGTTGTTGATCCGATAGTTTGGCATTGTCCAGTTGAAGTTCTTTATAGAGGGTCTCTTTTGAGCGCATTAATTGTCTTGGGCGCATGTTAAGCAGCTGCAAAACAACTGTTAACTCGTCTGTTGTCGGTGGTGTATTCAGATAGTCGATAATTTCGATATCGTGTTGTTGATTTTCCAGCAAGGCCAGGGTTTCGCGGGATTTGCTGCAGCGTGTGTTGTGATAGATACGTATTTTACTCATGAAGCCGAATCCAATAATTTTTCCAAAGCAGTAAGATGAATTTCTGTGGGCCGGACCGTTCCCCATTTAGCACACCCTGGACATAACCAATGCATGGTTTTACCTGAAAAACCGCAGTTTTTACAGGTATAACGATCACCTTTTTCCACCATAGTGCGGGTGACCCGATCAATTAGCGGAATAAGTGCGATTTGATTATTTTCACCGAGTTTAATCAGGGTATGCAGCCCCTCAACGGAAGGGTGATGATGTAATTGCTCGTAGAGAAATTGTTGTGCGGCCTTGGTGTTTTCCAGCTCTACAATAATATTGGTCAGCATAATTCGGGCTGAGGTCATGTTTGGATGACGGATTATCAGCTGAGATAACTTTTCACGCAATGCGGGTAAATCCGCAAGCTGCTGATATGCCTTATACCAATATGGCAAAGCTTCTGAAAGAAATGCGGGGTTTTGCTGTTCGATATTTTGTAACGCATCCAGAGCTTTACGCGGTTGGTTTATTGTGAGGTAAAGCCTGGCTTCAAGCAGGCTGGCGCGAACACAATTGGCATCTTGAAATAACGCTTGTTTAAGCATGGTAAAGGCTTCGTGCCTATCCTGATTGGCATGCTGTTCAGCAAGTTCACAGTAAAATTGGGCGATCAATGGTTTAACCTGTCCAGTCTTACTGGCATCAATCTGTTTACCCATTTCAATGGCCCGCGCCCATTTTTTTTCTTGCTGGTAAATACGCATTAATTGTTTTGCTGCTTGCGGGTGTGGATTGGGTTGCTGTAATAATTCTAGAAACAGGTGCTCCGCACGGTCTAATACACCAGCATGCATATAATCGAGACCTAATTCCACCATGGCTTGTAAACGTTGTTCGCCGTGCAAGCTTGGCCGGGCAATTAAATTTTGGTGAATACGAATGGCACGTTCAGTTTCGCCGCGACGGCGAAAAAGATTGGCTAACGCCAGATGTGTCTCAACTGTTTCGCTATTCACCTCAAGCAAGCCGATAAACACATCAATCGCTTTATCCGGTTGCTCGTTGAGCAGGTAATTCAATCCTTTGAAATATTCTGGATTGAACGCTTTAACATGCTTTTGGGGAAGATGTTGATAATGACGTTTGGCCAGAATCCAACCCGAGACTGCTGCGACAGGCAATAACAAAAATAACCATTGCATCATCATTATGTTGGCCTAGTGGTTACCGCGTACCGGCAGGATTCGCAAGCTGTTTAGTTCTTGTTCGGCATTTTGTAATTTATTGATTAAACGATGGTTTTCATAACGTATGCGAATAGTGCTGAGGCCAATCAACGTTGCTCCGATCAGCAGCCCCAGCAGTAAGACAGCAATTAACAGGATGGCTAAAGGCAATTGCCATTCGACAAAAAACAGATCCAGTGACACCGCTTGCATATTGAATGCGGCAAAAGCAGTGCTGATCACAAAAGCACTGATAAATACGGCGATAATAAAAATTTTTCTGATCATTGGAGCATCCTGTTTCAGATGGTTTATCTGGTTCGTGAAGCGGATCATACCGTAATTATCTTCATTGCCCAGAACAGTGGTAAATCATGTAGAATGTCGAACGTTCTGACAGGTCTGGCCTGTAAAAAATGTATTTGTGGAGATTTCACCATGACCTTTGTTGTCACTGAAAACTGTATTAAATGTAAATATACTGATTGTGTTGATGTCTGCCCAGTAGACTGTTTTCACGAAGGTCCTAACTTCTTGGTTATTGATCCTGATGAATGTATAGATTGCACTTTATGTGAACCTGAATGTCCTGCCGAAGCTATTTTTTCTGAGGATGATTTACCGGATGAACAAATGGAATTTCTGCAGATTAATGCGGAATTATCCCAGGTATGGCCGGTTTTATCCGAGAAAAAAGATCCTTTAGATGATGCTGAAGAGTGGGATGGCAAACCTAACAAAACACCTTTGCTCGAACGTTAAGTTTGAATAAAAAAAGCCCGCTTTCCGAGAGGTTAGCGGGCTTTTTTGTGATTGTTATTTAGTCCATTAACAGGCGAAGTTTTTTCATCGCATTATTTTCAATTTGCCTTATCCTTTCAGCAGAGACCTGATACTGCTCGGCTAATGTATGCAGGGTAGCCTTGTCATCCTCATGTAACCAGCGCTGGCTGATAATATCGCGACTACGTTCATCCAGAGTTGCTAAAGCATTCACCAGTTTCTGTTGCTGAAAGTCAGCATAATCATCTTGTTCCAGTTGTTTCGATGGATCACTGTTATCTGCTGCAGCTAAATACGCTGCTGGTGAATAACTGGATTCGTCATCATCATTATCCGCGGGTAAGTCAAAAGACGTATCCGGTTGCGCCAGCCGACGTTCCATATCAATAACATTCGCCGCAGTAACACCGAGATCTTCAGCGACAGCTTCAATCTCATCCTGATTTAACCAGCCAAGACGTTGTTTGGCACTACGCAGATTGAAGAACAGTTTCCGTTGCGCTTTGGTGGTGGCAATTTTAACAATCCGCCAGTTACGAATGACATATTCGTGGATTTCTGCACGAATCCAATGCACGGCAAATGAAACAAGGCGTACGCCTTTATCTACGTCAAAACGTTTTACCGCTTTCATCAAACCGATATTGCCTTCCTGAATCAGATCGGCAACTGGCAAACCATAACCACTGTAGCCTTTGGCTATGCGAACGACAAAACGTAAATGTGACAGAACCAGACGCTGTGCCGCTTCCAGATCACCATGTTGTTGCAGGCGAGTTGCTAAATCGTGCTCTTCTTCAGCCGTTAAGACGGGAATTTGATGCACAAGATTGGTATATGCATCCAGATTGCCAATAGGTGCAGTGGCAAGTTGATATTGGGCTGCATGTGTTGTCATGTATGCGTTCTCCCTGAGAAAACCGATTTCATTTTACCAAATAGAATAATAAAAAGTACCTATTAGAATACCATTGGTATGGAAAGTTTCTTTATCTGCCTAGCTTGGCTCAATTGCATTCAAATGTCTACTCACGGCTAGCCAGGCACCCATCACACCAAGCAATAAGCCACAAAGTGGTAGACCAAATAACATTTGTCCGGCAAACCATCTTAGTTTGAATTGGCTGTCATACAGCGCTGCCAATTCATCAATCGGGCCACTGATAATAAGCAGACTTATCAGTAAGGTTATCCAGGCCAATACTCCGCCGAGTAGTCCATACCACATTCCGGTATATAAGAAAGGACGTCTGACAAAGGCATTAGTACCACCCACCAGTTTAATAACACGGATTTCTGTTTGTCGATTAAGAATGGCAAGGCGAATGGTGTTGCCAATAACCAGCAATACACTTAACGATAATAAAATTGCCAGAATAGTGATGCCACGCTGGCCGGTTTCATTAATACTGCGTAAGCGTTGCAGCCACTGCATATCAAGTTGGGCTAAGTCCACTTCAGGTAATGCTGCCAGTCTCTCCAGCAGTGCTTCTGTCGCTTCCTGAGGCTGATTTTCTTCAGGCTCGATAATGATGACTGCAGGTAATGGGTTTTTAGGTAACGTGTCCAGCAGACTCTTTAAGCCGGAGATTTCGCGAAACTCATTTAATGACTGTTGCGCTGATTGAAAAGAGGCTTCGGTAATGTCTGGCCAGGTGAGAAGCTGCTCAGCCAGTTGTTCACCACGCTTATCAGACATCTCATTCTGTAAAAATAATGAAATGCGATTAGCATGCTGCCATTCACCACTGACTTGTTCGACATTTTTCAAAATGACATACAAACCGGCAGGTAATAATAAAGCGATTCCGATCACCAGTAAGGTCATGGTGGTGGCCACTGGTTGTCGCCATAATTCGCCAAGACTGGAGAGCATGACCTGCGCGTGGCGAAGCAGGTAGTTATGAATATTAAATAGTTTCATGAATGATTTTCAGCAAGTTTTCCGTGCTGCAGAGTAATACGACGGTAAGGCATCCGATTAATTAAATCTTGATCATGGCTGGCAATAAACACGGTCACACCCACCTGATTAAACTGTTCAAACAAATGCATAATTTCTCGGGATAATTCCGGATCCAGGTTCCCGGTGGGCTCATCTGCTAACAATACCGGTGGTCGATTGACTACTGCTCTTGCGATACCAACGCGTTGTTGTTCACCGCCCGACAAAGCAATCGGCAGGCTGCGCTCTTTACCAAGTAAACCGACTTTATCCAAGGCAGCACGAACCCGACGCCCAATTTCACGATGGTTTTCACCAGCAATGATTAAAGGCAAGGCAACATTGTCAAACACCGTTCGGTCATGCAATAGGTTATGGTCCTGAAAGACCAGACCTATTTTGCGACGGTAATAGGGTATTTTCCATTTGGGCAGCCGGTTCAGATTCTGATTGTTAACGATGACCTGACCATGTGAGCTGCGCTCAATCAAAGCAATCAGTTTCAATAAGGTACTTTTACCGGCACCTGAGTGTCCCGTTAAAAAAGCCATTTCACCGGACAGCAACTCAAAGCTTAAGCCGGAGAGCGCTTCATGCTGGCTTTCGTAGCGTTTATAAACTTGTTCAAAACGTATCATTGTGTGGTTTCACGACCAAGTAAGGCATCAACAAAATCTTCCGCTTCAAAGGTTCGTAAATCATCAATGCTTTCACCAACACCAATGTAACGAATGGGTAAGCCAATTTTTTTGGCTATGGCAAAAATGATTCCGCCTTTAGCGGTTCCATCCAATTTCGTCAGGGTAATACCTGTCAAGCCTATGGCCTGGTGAAATTGTTCAGCTTGAGATAACGCATTCTGTCCAGTACCTGCATCCAACACCAGCATGATTTCATGTGGTGCATTGGCATCCAGCTTTGCCATCACACGTTTTACTTTTTTGAGTTCTTCCATCAAGTTGGATTGAGTATGTAAACGACCCGCCGTATCAGCAATCAGAATATCCACCTGCCGCGCTTTGGCGGCTTGCAACGCATCAAAAATAACCGATGCAGAGTCCGCTCCGTTTTGCTGGGCAATTACTGGGATCTGGTTGCGCTCACCCCAAACCTGTAATTGCTCGACAGCCGCGGCACGAAATGTGTCACCTGCCGCCAACATCACTTTTTTGCCCTGTAATTGAAATTGTTTGGCCAGTTTGCCAATAGTTGTGGTTTTGCCGACACCATTAATGCCGACCATTAAGATGACAAAAGGACCTGAGGTGGATTGAATCTGTAATGGTTTGGATACAGGTTTAAGAATGTCGACCATATCGGCATGCATTGCAGCAAACAGGGCCTCTGGATCATTCAGCTGTTTACGGGCTACGCGCTGCGTCAGATCATTAATAATTGTTTGAGTGGCTTCAATACCGAGGTCTGCACTGAGTAATTGAGTTTCCAACTCTTCCAGCAGATCATCGTCAATGGTTTTTCTGCCCAGTACCAAGTCGGCAAAACCTTCGGTCAGTTTTGAGCTGCTGCGACTCAGTCCTTGTTTAAGACGACCAAAAAAACTTGGTTTAGCTGAAATGTCGGCAACTTGAGTATCTGCGGTAATTTCCGCATCATGTGCGGCTGACTGCTGATCAGTGAGGTTTGCTTGCTCGCTGTTGTTTTCGCTGGGTTTGGCTTTTTTTCTGAGGAAACTAAACATATTCTCGGTTTGTCGTTAGTGTTCGATTATTAATCTTATCATGTCATCAATTGTGAGATGCAGATGCGCAACTTAAAAAAACTTGTTTGGGCGCTGCTGATAGTGCCTGTTATTGGCTTTGCACAAGTCAGTGAATATCAGCTGGACAATGGACTCAAATTATTGGTTAAACCGGATAACAGAGCACCTGTGGTGGTTTCTCAGGTCTGGTACAAAGTCGGTTCGAGTTACGAGCACAATGGTATCACTGGTATTTCCCACATCCTCGAACACATGATGTTTAAGGGGACAGAGAATCTGGGACCAAATGAATTCTCACGCATTATTGCCGAAAATGGTGGTTCTGAAAATGCGTTCACCGGGCGTGATTACACAGCCTATTTCCAGACCTTGGAAAAAGAAAGATTGGAAATCAGTTTCCGGCTTGAAGCAGAAAGAATGCGCAAACTGATTATCGATGATGCTGAATTACTGAAAGAACGGGAAGTGGTCGCCGAAGAGCGGCGTATGCGTACCGATGACAACCCACGTTCATTATTGCGCGAAGCCATGAACGCAATGGCCTTTATGAACAGCCCTTATCATCACCCGGTCATTGGCTGGATGAATGATATTAACCATTACGATCCCGATGATCTGCGTAAATGGTATCAAATGTGGTATGCGCCGAATAACGCTACGGTTGTCGTCGTTGGCGACGTTGTGCCGGATGAGGTTTACCAGTTGGCAAAGAAATATTTTGGTCCTCTGGCGCCTGAGCAACTGGCAACTGTTAAACCACAGGTTGAAGTGCCACAACGCGGCCTCCGAACATTACAACTGAAAGCACCAGCTGAATTACCTTATCTGATGATGGGGTGGAAAGTGCCGGTGGTGACCACCGCTGAAGAAGAGTGGGAGCCTTATGCATTAGATGTCCTGGCTGGCATTCTGGATGGTGGAGCCAGCAGCCGTTTTTCACGTGAACTGATTCGTGGTCAACAAGTTGCCGCCGGTGTCAGCGCCTATAACAACGCATTTTCCCGGTTGGATGACATCTTCACGATTGCAGCCACACCTGCTCAAGGCAAAACTGTCGAAGAGGTGAAACAGGCTGTATTTGAACAGCTCGATAAAGTTAAAACTGAACAGGTCACCGAGGCTGAGTTGCAGCGCGTTAAAACACAGGTAATCGCCAGCTCTGTTTATCAACTCGACAGTGTGTTTTATCAAGCCATGCAATTAGGCATGCTTGAAACTGTAGGCTTGGATTGGCGTTTGGTTGACAGTTACTCCGATAAAATTAGTGCAATCACTGCCGAGCAAGTCCAGCAAGTAGCTGCAAAATATTTTATTGAAGATGGCCTGACCATTGCCGAATTGATTCCAGTGGCTACAGACAATGCAACACCACGTCCTACTTCGGGAGATCCACATGCTCGTTAAGTTCATTGCCTCAATAGCGGGGCTCTTATTAGCTACTTCAGCAGTTGCCAGTCCACAAATAGAAAACTGGCAAACAGCTAATGGTACGCAAGTTTATTTTGTTGAAGCAAAGCAACTGCCCATGCTGGATATTCGTCTGGTATTTGATGCCGGTGCTGCACGTGATCCAAAGGGTGGGGTGGCATTGTTAACCAGTTCAATGCTGAATCAGGGCACAAAAAATAAAGACACAGATGCTATCGCTACGGCGTTTGATGATGTGGGGGCTGAATTCAAATCTGAATCAGAACGGGATATGGCGGTATTCAGTTTACGGACATTATCCAAAACAGATGCATTGCAACCTGCAATTGATACCTTTGTTGAAGTGATTAGCCAGCCCAGCTTTCCTGAAGATTCGTTTGCAAGACTTATCAATCAAATGAAAACCAGCTTGCAGGGTGAAAAACAGTCACCTTCAGCGATGGCTGATCGCGCTTTTTATCAGCAATTATTTGCTAATCACCCTTATGCGGCGATGCCAATTGGTACTGAAACTTCAGTAAATGAAATAACCATTGCTGATTTGGAGCAGTTTTATAAACAATATTATGTGGCCAGTAATGCAGTATTGGTTATGGTGGGTGATGCTGATACTAACCAGGCAAAAGCTTTGGCTGAAACAATTTCTGCAAGCTTGCCGACTGGCACCAAGGCAGCTGCGCTCCCCAAAGTGGCTCCACTTGAAACGGCTCAGGAAGTACGTTTACCTTATCCTTCCAGTCAGACTACGATTTTGATGGGGCAACCGGGATTAACTCGCGATGATGCAGATTTCTTTCCGCTGTATGTGGGTAATCATATTTTAGGTGGCAGCGGGCTGGTCTCAATTATCAGTAATGAAATTCGTGAGAAACGCGGCTTATCTTATAGCGCTTACAGTTTCTTCAGACCGATGCGAGAGGCCGGGCCTTACCAGTTTGGCTTGCAAACCCGTAACGATCAGGCTGAGCAGGCGCTGGAAGTGTTGAAACAAACCCTAGCGGACTTTGTTGAAAAAGGACCAACAGCTGAACAGCTCAATGCCGCCCAGAAAAACATTACCGGTGGCTTTGCTTTGCGTCTGGATAGCAACAGTAAGATTGCCGATTATCTGGCGATGATTGGTTTTTACAACCTGCCACTGAATCATTTGGATACCTTTAATGAAAGAGTGGATGCCGTGACGATCGAACAAATAAAAGCGGCTTATAAAAAACGTATTCATCCACAAAAAATGGTCACAATTCTGGTGGGTGGCGAAGCTGAATAAATCAACACGTCAATCGGTACGTATTATCGGTGGTCAATGGCGGGGAAGACGGTTGGCTTTCCCCGATGTAGAAGGATTAAGACCTACACCAGATCGTATTCGGGAAACCTTGTTTAATTGGTTGCAACCGCATTTACCGGGAGCGATTTGTATTGATCTGTTCAGTGGCAGTGGCGCCTTGGGTTTTGAGGCTGCCTCAAGAGGCGCAGAAAAAGTCGATATGATTGAGCTGGATCTACAAGCTTATAAACAGTTGCAAGCCAATAAAACAATGTTAGCTGCTGAGCAATGTGCATTATTCAGACAACCTGCCCAGCAATTTCTAAATAATTCCAGCAACGCCTACGATATTGTGTTTATCGATCCACCGTTTCAGGCAAATTTATGGTCTGAAGTGGCGAATTTATTAACAGAAAGAAAACTGTTACATAAAAACAGTCTGGTCTATCTGGAATCTAATAAATATCAAAATGTAGAACAGCTTCCCGAAAACTGGCATTTAATTAAAGATAAACAAGCGGGTGATGTAAGATATTGTTTATTTGCAATGCAATAAGGTTTTGGCATGTCAATAACCGCTATTTATCCCGGAACATTTGATCCTATTACCCATGGTCATACTGATTTGGTTCAACGGGCCAGTCGTTTATTTGAAAAAGTGATTGTTGCAGTCGCCGCAGATACCGGTAAAAAGCCGGTATTTTCAATAGAACAACGATTGGAATTAGCCAAACAAACCTTAGTGGATTTGCCGAATATAGAAATTACCAGTTTTGATGGTTTGTTAGTCGATTATGCAATGCAACGCAATGCGTCAGTGATTATTAGGGGATTGCGCGCCGTTTCGGATTTTGAATACGAAGTGCAACTTGCCGCAATTAATCGGCGTTTACAGTGGGAAGTTGAAACTTTATTTTTAGCGCCTGCCGAACAATTTACCTTTATTTCGTCCAGTCTGGTGAGACAAATTGCTGCTTTAGGTGGTGATGTTTCTCAATTTGTCGCACCGTGTGTGCAAGAAGCATTAAAACAGCAACTGGCAGTGAAGAAATAGTCGCGTTAGAATTTGTCGGTTTTATGACCATTTATAGTTAGAGTTACCGGAGTAAATCATGTCTCTGTTTATTACTGATGAATGCATTAATTGTGATGTATGTGAACCGGAGTGTCCAAACGGAGCTATTTCTCAAGGCGAGGAGATTTATGAAATTGATCCTGCTTTGTGTACAGAATGTGTTGGGCATTTTGATACGCCGCAATGTGTAGAAGTTTGTCCGGTTGATTGTATTCCTAAAGATCCTGATAACGTTGAAAGTCATGATCAGCTTTATGCAAAATATAAAGTACTAATGTCTGCCGGAAATTAAAAAGTTTTCAAAATAGACAAAATTACTAATATTGTTATTATTCCGTTTTTATATGTTTTAAATAAAAGGTAATGTGATGAGTACTTTATCTGCTTTGCAACTTGAAAAACTTTCAGAACAAGAACTACAAAAACTGATAAGTCAGTCAAAAAAACAAATTAAAAAATTGAAAACCAAAAAAGTTACTGAACTGAATAGCAAAGACAATGATGTTGTTGCCGTTGCGGATGCTGTAAGAGCCTTAGCAAAAGAAAAAAAAGTGACTCCGGCAGAAGCGTTAACAGCGGTGGCTAAAAATATGCGGGTAGGTTTATCTGGAGCACGTAAACCGCGTGCGGAGAGTGCCGATAAATATCGTCATCCACAAGACCCGCAAAAAACCTGGAAAGGCTTTGGTAAACGTCCGTTATGGTTGGTAGAAGAATTGAACCAGGGTCGCAAACTGGAAGAGTTCAGGATTAAGTAGAGCTTTATAAAGCAGTGGCTTTGCTGCACTGATTTTTCGTTTGGCCGGTTTCAGAAATCCTTACACTGATTGTGATTCACACTTTCGGTGCTTTCGGCATTTCTGCCGCTAAGGTATCCTTTCCATTTTTCCCGCACCATATCCACAAAGAGAACCCATGCAAGCTGATTATCGCCCAGATGTGATCGAAACTGCTGCCCAAGCCTGGTGGCAGCAACATCAAACTTTCCGTGCCACTGAAGATACTGGCAAAGAAAAATTCTATTGCCTGTCGATGTTCCCTTATCCAAGCGGGCAGTTGCATATGGGCCATGTCCGTAATTACACGATTGGTGACGTTATCTCACGCTACCAGCGCATGCTGGGTAAAAATGTATTGCAACCTATGGGATGGGATGCTTTTGGTTTACCGGCTGAGAATGCAGCGCTAAAACATCAGGTGCCGCCAGCAGAGTGGACCTATAAAAATATCGATTACATGCGTGCTCAGCTGCAACGTCTGGGCTTGGCCTATGACTGGGATCGTGAAATTGCCACCTGTAAACCGGACTATTATCGCTGGGAACAATGGTTGTTTGTGCGGTTATTCAAGAAAGGTCTGGTCTATAACAAAACAGCGGCAGTGAACTGGGATCCGGTTGATCAAACTGTTTTAGCCAATGAACAGGTCATTGATGGTCGCGGCTGGCGTTCGGGTGCTTTGGTTGAGCGGCGTGAAATTCCCCAGTGGTTTATGAAGATTACCGATTATGCAGAAGATCTGCGTAATGATTTGCAACAATTATCCGGTTGGCCCGAACAGGTTAAAACCATGCAGGCGAACTGGATTGGTCGCTCTGAAGGTGTGCAAATCACGTTTGCGGTGGCTGACAGTGAAGAAGATATTGCGGTTTATACCACACGCCCCGATACCTTGATGGGGGTCAGTTATGTTGCGATTGCTGCGGAACATCCTATTGCCCTGCGCATGGCTGAATCGAATGTCCTGTTGCAGCAGTTTATCGAAGAATGCAAGAAAACTGACACTACCGAGGCGGCACTGGAAACTGCTGAGAAAAAAGGTATGGCCACCGGTATCTCGGTGTTCCACCCAATCAGTGGTGAACGGATTCCGGTTTGGGTCGCCAATTTTGTGCTGATGGGCTACGGCACCGGTGCGGTAATGTCCGTTCCGGCACATGATCAACGTGATTTTGAATTTGCTCAAAAATACGCTTTGCCGATCCGTCAGGTTATTGCGCCAATCGACGACACCGCAATCAATCTGCAACAGGCTGCTTTTACCGAGAAAGGTCGATTGATTAACTCATCGCAATTTACCGGACTGACTTCAGCTGAAGCTTTTGATGCCATTGCTGATGAATTGACCAAGCAAAACAAAGGTGAACGTCAGGTCAATTATCGATTACGTGACTGGGGGGTCTCCCGTCAGCGCTATTGGGGTACACCAATCCCGATTATCTATTGCGATAGTTGTGGTGCAGTGCCTGTACCGGAAGCCGATTTACCGGTGTTATTACCGGAAGACGTGGTGGTTGATGGTTCAGGATCGCCGATTAAATCGATGCCGGAGTTTTATGGATGTGCTTGCCCAGAATGTGGCAAACCAGCACGTCGGGAAACCGATACCTTTGATACTTTCTTTGAATCCTCGTGGTATTACGCACGATTTACCAGTGCCGATAATCAAGAGGCGATGCTGGACGAGCGTGCTGATTACTGGTTGCCGGTTGACCAATATATCGGCGGTATCGAACATGCGGTATTACATTTACTGTACGCCCGATTCTTTCATAAGTTGTTGCGTGATGAAGGGTTGGTAACGGGAGATGAACCGTTCAAGAATCTGTTAACACAGGGCATGGTGCTTAAAGATGGTGCCAAAATGTCCAAATCAAAAGGTAATACCGTTGATCCGCAGGCATTAATAGACGAATACGGTGCTGATACAGCGCGTTTGTTTATGATGTTTGCTGCTCCGCCTGAAATGTCACTGGAATGGTCAGATAATGCTGTGGAAGGTGCTAATCGCTTTTTGAAACGGTTATGGCGTGCTGTGCATGAGCATACTGAAGCTGGAGTCGTAGAAGATAAAAAGTTAACCGATTTATCTGAAGCCGCAACAGATCTGCGCCGTCTGGCACATCAAACTCTGACTAAAGTCGCGGATGACTTGGGACGCCGTCATACCTTTAACACCGCCATTGCTGCGGTGATGGAATTGATGAATGCACTGGCCAAGTTTACCGAGCAAAGTGATATGGCGCGTGCTGTTCGCCAGGAAGTGTTGGAATTAGTGGTGTTGATGCTGGCGCCTATTACACCGCATATCTGCCATGTATTGTGGACACAGCTTGGGCATAGCAATGCGGTCATTGATGCCGCTTGGCCCGAGATTGATAGCGATGCTTTAAAGCAGGATAAAGTCGAGCTGATGATTCAGGTCAATGGTAAGCTACGCTCAAAATTAATGGTCGATGTAAATGCTCAGCAAGCCGATATTGAGCCACTCGCCCTCGCGGATGAAGCTGTTCAACGTTATATTGATGGCAAAGCGATTCGAAAAGTCATTTTGGTGCCTGGCAGGCTGATCAATATTGTTGTCGGCTGATAAACAAAGGAAACATTGATGTTGAAGAAACTGATTATTGCTGGTTTATGTATGCTGGTCGTTGCATGCGGTTTTCAGTTGCGTGGCGCTGCGGATCTGCCTGACAGTATTCAAACTATGCATATTCAGGGTATCAGTATGCGCGAAGGGTTGGGGTTGGAACTCAAACGTACTTTGCGACGTAACGGTGTCAATGTCATTGATGATTACAGTGAAGGTGCAGCGGTGCTGAGCTTTGTGCGAAACCGCTATCAACGGCGTGTATTATCGGTAGGTGGTAATGCGAAAGTCAGTGAGTATGAATTGATTTTAGAAGTGACTTTCCAGCTGACCGATAACCAGCAAAATAAAAAAATCAACAATGAAAGCTTTGAAGCCAGACGTGATTACCAGTTTGACCAGGAGCAGGTATTAGGGCGTGATGGAGAAGAAAATCTATTGCGTGAAGAGATGGAAAAACAAATCAGCCAGGCGATTCTTCGTCGTTTATCCGCTCTGGATTAAAAACTGATGCGGGTAAAGGCAGAACAGCTAAACTCACAAATACAACATACATTCCCCGTCATTAGTGTGGTATTCGGTGACGAGGCCTTGCTGGTGGAAGAGACGGCTGATCAGATCCGTCAGCAAGCTAAAAAACAGGGCATTTTAGAAAGACAGGTTTGGCATGCTGATGCGCGTTTTGACTGGTCGAAACTCAAATTTGCCGATGACAGTTTATCTTTGTTTGCATCCCAAAAGCTGGTCGAAATCAGGTTGCCATCAGGCGCACCTGGCAAAGAGGGGGGAGAGTTTCTGCGACAATTTGCCGAACAGCCCGCTATTGATACCTATCTGTTATTAATTACCGGAAAGTTGACCCCTCAACAGCAAAAAGCCAAATGGTTTACTGCATTGGAAAATGCCGGTATCAGTGTACCCGTTTGGCCAGTTAGTTTAGAGATGTTGCCTCGTTGGATTCAGCAACGCATGAGACAAAAAGGCTTGCAGGCCAGTGCTTCGGTTGCCGGCATGTTAGCTGAAAGAACCGAGGGCAATTTGTTTGCTGCCGCTCAGGAAATCGATAAGCTGGTTCTGCTGAGTCCCGATGGACTGGTGGACGAGCAATTATTGTCAGACAGTGTGGCAGACAGTGCTCGATTTGAAGCATTTTCGCTGATGGATGTTGTCTATGCTGGTCAAGCGGCAAAAGTTCCACGTATGTTAAGAATGTTGCAGGCAGAAGGCAACGATGTATTAGCGGTGTTTTCAGCGGTATCCTGGTCATTGCATCGAATGATTGATATGGCGGTGCAGATTGAAAACGGGGCACAAGCTAACCAGGTTTTTGCCAGTCAGAAACCGCCGGTATGGGATAAGGCAAGACCATTAATTCAATCGGGATTACGGCGACATACTGCAGTGAAATGGCAGGCATTTTTACCGCAAATGGCGGCGATTGATCGGGCAGCAAAAGGCGGCGGCAGCGACAATGCCTGGCGTATGCTGACAACGTTATGTTTACAGGTTGCCGGTGTATCAATGAATTTGCAGCAAACATGAAAGCAGAAATATCAGTAGAGGAGAGTGCGGTGGAAGTTGCAACCTATATGCAGAAACTGGGGCAACAAGCTCGTGATGCCAGCCGAGTGTTGGCGCGTGCAACCACCAGCAGTAAAAATACGGCATTGTTGGCTATCGCCAAAGCAATACGTAGTCAGGCTGAGGAATTAAAAGCAGCCAATCAACTTGATTTACAAGCCGGAAAAGCAAAAGGTCTGGATGTTGCCATGCTGGATCGGTTGACCTTGACCGATACTCGTATTGAATCGATGGCTGAAGGACTTGAACAAGTTGCAGCACTACCTGATCCAATTGGTGAAATCAGTGATATGCGTTATCGGCCTTCAGGTATCCAACTTGGTCAGATGCGGGTACCACTTGGAGTTATCGGCATTATTTACGAATCACGGCCAAATGTGACCGCCGATGCGGCGGGTTTATGTCTGAAATCCGGTAATGCGACTATCTTACGTGGGGGCAGTGAAGCGATACATTCCAATCAAGCTATTGCAGCCTGTATTCATCAAGGCCTACAACAAGCTGGCTTGCCAATCAATGCGGTGCAAGTGGTGGAAACCACCGATCGTGAGGCAGTCGCCCAATTGATTACCATGCCTGAGTATGTCGACGTGATAGTGCCACGCGGTGGTAAAAGTCTGATTGAACGAATCAGTAAAGATGCGCGTGTTCCAGTTATCAAACATCTCGATGGTATCTGTCATGTTTATGTGGATGTTGAAGCTGATTTGGTTATGGCTGAAGAGATTGCCTTTAATGCCAAATGCCATCGCTATGGTGTCTGCAACGCAATGGAAACATTATTAGTACATGCCGATATCGCCACACAATTTTTACCAAAAATGGCCGAGCGATTTGTTAAAGAAGGCGTGGAATTGCGTGGCTGTGAGAAAACCTTAGGTATTTTGCCAGATATCAATCGGGCAACAGACGAGGATTGGGATACGGAATATCTGGCAGCTATCCTCTCTATTAAAGTGGTAGAAGATGTTGATGCAGCGATGCTGCATATTTATCAGCACAGTTCAGCGCATACTGAGACTATTGTGACGCAGAACTACGATACCGCCAGACGTTTCCTGCAGGAAGTAGATTCCAGTTCAGTACTGGTCAATGCGTCAACACGCTTTGCTGATGGTTTTGAATATGGTTTGGGCGCGGAAATCGGTATTTCCACCGATAAATTGCATGCCCGTGGTCCGGTGGGGTTAAATGGTCTGACATCACAAAAATGGATAGTGTTTGGTAGTGGTCAAATCAGAAAATAATTACGATGCCATCGGCATTTTAGGCGGTACGTTTGATCCGGTACATTTCGGACATTTGCGCTCGGCTTTAGAAGTCTGTTTGCAACTTAATCTGGATCATGTGCGACTGATTCCCTGTGCAGTGCCACCCCATCGACAAGCGACCATGGCCAGTGCCGAGGTGAGACGTTTAATGCTGGAACTGGCGGTAAAATCCGTTCCGCAATTAATGGTTGATGATCGAGAGCTGCAACGGGAAGGGCCATCTTTTACGGTAGATACTTTACTGAGTTTGCGGCAGGAGTTTAAAGATAATCCGTTATTTCTGATATTAGGCACAGATGCATTCAAGGGCTTGGCAAGTTGGTCACGTTGGCAGCAAATTTTGTCTTTAGCACATATTGTTGTCGTGCAACGTCCGGATGAAACTCTGGAACTGCAGGAAGAGCTGCAAGACTGGTATCAGCAGCATCTGGCCCAAATCGCGGACAGGCATCTTGCTGCAGGGAAGATCTGGCCTCTTACCGTGACCTCGTTAGCCATTTCGGCAACGCAAATTCGTCAGGACTTACTGGCAGCAAACCCGGTCAACTTTCTATTACCAGACTCGGTCATTGCCGTGATTGAACAATTAGGACTATATCGAACCAATGCTAGCGATAACTGATGGATCAGGTTTTTTTTATTCTTTCAAAATTGGTTTGGTCCGTGCTTAGTCCATTGATGGTCTGGAGTTTGCTGCTGGTAGCCGGCACGTTATTTTTATTGGTGGGGTATCGAAAAGCAGCTTTACGATTTTTGTTTCCAGCAACCCTGTTTAGTTTAAGCATGATGCTTTTTCCGCTCGGGGATTGGTTGATCTATCCGCTGGAATCCCGTTTTAGTCAGCCTCAACAACTACCAGATCATATCGATGGCATTATTATTCTCGGTGGCGGTGAGGATGTAAAAGGCACAATCAGCTGGCAACAGCCTCAGGTCGGCCAAGCCAGTGATCGATATTTTGGAGCGGCAGATTTGGCCAGGCGCTATCCTGAAACCCCGGTTATTTTTATCGGCGGCCATAATTTACTGCGTTTTGATGCGGGTACCACACCAGCTGAGCTCAGTCGTCAATTGCTGATGATGGTAGGGATTGATGAACAGCGGCTGATTATTGAATCGCAATCACGTAATACCTATGAAAATTTCCAGCGTTTAAAAACGGTATTACCTAAACGTAATGGCCAGTATTTATTGGTGACCTCGGCTTATCACATGCCGCGTTCCGTCGGGATAGCACAAAAACAGGATATCAGCGTGCTGCCATATCCGGTGGACTACCGCAGTAAGACGGCGGAGTTGCGACGCATGGATTTTGCGGTTTTCGAACAATTGGAAAAACTTGAACCTGCCTGGCGAGAGTGGGTGGGACTGACAGCTTATTTTATAACGGGGAAAACCAGTCGATGGTTCCCTGAGCAGATTAGTAGCGGGATTGAAACATCCGCAGACGCTCAGGTCGACTTACGTTAAACTAAACAACAATTTACATTTATTGGAGTGCCCATGAAGGCAGAACAACTGAAATTATTAGTAATAGATGCACTTGAAGATATTAAAGCAGAAGATATTACCGTGTTAGATGTCACTGGAATGACTGATGTCACCGATGTGATGATTATCGCCACCGGTAAGTCCACCAGACAGGTTAAAGCGCTGGCCAATGAAGTCTCATCACAGGCGAAAGCGGCGGGTGTGCAACCGTTAGGTATGGAAGGTGAAGACGTTGGTGAATGGGCATTAGTCGATTTAGGTGATGTCATTGCACATATTATGACGCCGCAAACCCGAGCCATCTACAACCTCGAAAAATTATGGTCTGTCGCTGAAGTCACGCAGAGTGCTTCGGCAGAAGGTGAATGAAACTGAATTTACTCGCTGTTGGGCAGAAAATGCCACAGTGGGTTACTGAAGGTTACAACGAATATGCCAGGCGAATGCCGCGTGAATGCCAGCTGTTGCTGCAGGAGATTGCACCGGCGAAACGTGGTAAATCCGGAAGTGCTAATCAATGGATGCAGGAAGAAGGCAAACGGATAATGACAGCCTTACCCGAAAATGATTATGTGGTGGCGCTGGAAGTCGGCGGACGTAACTGGTCAACAGAGCAATTAGCAGAGCAATTAAAAAACTGGCAGGCCTCTGGTCGTGATGTAAGTTTGCTAATTGGCGGTCCTGACGGCTTATCTCGCGAGTGTCAGCAACGGGCAGATCAGCAGTGGTCGTTATCCAATTTGACACTGCCGCATCCGCTAGTACGGATCGTGGTTGCTGAACAACTGTATCGCGCCTGGACGGTTCTGCAAAATCATCCTTATCATCGCGCATGAACTTTCCAAAGGTTTACCTGGCCTCAGCTTCACCTCGGCGTAGCGAACTCCTGACGCAAATCGGAGTCGATTTTTCAGTATTAAATATCTCGGTTGATGAATCGGTTAATCCTGCAGAGGCTGCGTCGGATTACGTTAAACGTATTGCATTGGCTAAAGCTCGTGCCGGATGGGAAATCTTAGATGCGGATTGGCGGCCGGTGATTGGTGCCGATACCGCGGTGGTATTACCTAATCAGCAAATTCTTGGTAAGCCGGAAAATCTGGATCAAGCCAGAGAATTTTTAAAGCAGTTATCCGGTATTCAACATCAGGTATTAAGTGCCGTGGCGATTGTCTGGCAACAGCAAAATTGGCTAAGCTTGCAAGTCAGTGATGTGCGATTCAAAACCCTTACAGCAACAGAAATCGACTGGTATCTGCTGACCAATGAAGGTAAAGACAAGGCTGGAGGGTATGCCGTACAAGGCTTAGCGGCGATGTTTATCGAAAATATCAACGGTAGCTATTCCGGTGTGATGGGCTTGCCATTATTTGAAACTCGCCAGATTTTACAACAGGTAACGAATCTTAATGAGCAGTGAAATTCTGATTAATGTGACACCAAGTGAAACCCGCGCCGTAGTGGTGGAAAACGGAGTGTTGCAGGAAGTTTTCATTGAACGCAGTGAACACCGTGGTTTAGTTGGCAATATCTACAAAGGTAAAGTCTGCCGTGTGTTGCCTGGGATGCAGGCCGCCTTTGTCGAAATTGGATTATCCCGCGCCGCTTTTTTACATGCTTCGGATATATCGATTCCCAAAGGCCAGTCTGGTGATTTAAAAGAAGCGCCACGAATTACTCCGCCGATTACCAGCTTGTTACGTGAAGGCGATGAGTTGCTAGTGCAGGTGATCAAAGATCCAATGGGCAGTAAAGGCGCGCGCCTGACTACTCAGCTATCAGCATCTTCACGTTATTTGGTGTATATGCCAGAAGCTGAGGGCATCGGTATCTCTCTGAAAATTGAAGGCGAAGAAGAGCGTGAACGGCTGAAAAATTGTTTATCAGAACTGCTCGGTGAGCAACAAGGTGGCTATATTTTACGAACCGCAGCCGAAGGTGTGACAGATGCTGAGTTACAAGCTGATCTGGAGTTTTTACATCGACTGTGGGAAAAGTTACGCCAACGTGTCACATCCACACAATGTGGCGAAGCCTTATATCAGGACTTACCGTTAACGTTACGTGCCTTACGTGATCTGTTCTCACCGGAAATTGAGCGTATTCGCATTGATGCTGCTGAAACATTCAAAGAAGCTCAGCAGTTTGCTGAAGGTTTTATGCCTGAATGCGCTGCTCGATTGGAACATTATCGCGGTGATCGTCCTTTATTCGATTTATTCGGAGTCGAGGACGAAATCCAGAAAGCCTTGGATCGTAAAGTCCCATTAAAATCCGGCGGCTATGTGATTTTTGATCAAACCGAAGCGATGACCACCGTTGATGTGAATACCGGCGGATTTGTCGGTCATAAAAATCTCGAAGAAACTATTTTCAAAACCAATCTGGAAGCTGCTCAGGCAATTGCCCGACAGTTACGTGTGCGGAATCTGGGTGGCATTATCATTATTGATTTCATTGATATGGAAGAAGTCAGCCATCGGGAACAAGTGTTACGCACTTTTGAAAAAGCGATGCAGTTGGACCGTGCCAAACACAATATCTGCGCGGTTTCTGAGTTAGGTCTGGTGGAAATGACGCGCAAGCGTACCCGAGAAAGTCTGGGGCATATCTTATGTGAACCCTGTCCATGTTGTGATGGACGTGGCTACACCAAAAATGTAGAAACAGTGTGTTATGAAATCTTCCGGGAAATTCTGCGTGAATCCCGTCAATATGAATCCAAGCAGTTTCTGGTGCTGGCTTCTCAGGACGTGATTGACCGACTTAATGATGAAGATTCCACCAAAGTAGCGGAGTTAGAGCAATTTATCGGTAAACCGATTCTGTTTCAATGTGAGCCGCAATATGGGCGTGAACAATTTAATGTGGTGTTGATGTAACCATGCCACTACTGCATCGCAGCCTGCACATCGTTGGCAGGCAAGTGACTAACATTACGGCTTTGCTGGTGGTGACGCTACTTGTTTGTTTCGGCTTGGCGTATTGGCTATCCAGCGCGATTGCAGAGCGTAAAGATGAAATTGCCGCCTGGGCCAGTGAAAAAACCGGCTATCCGATTCAAATCGGCGAAGCAGGGTTGTACTGGTTTGATTTATTTCCAAAATTGATGGTCACCGATATTGCGGTGATGCAGGCTAAACCCAATATCGATGAATTGTTTACCGCCAAAGAGCTTTATATTGGTCTGGATTTGATCGCGAGTTTGCAGCAACGCCAACTGGTGGTCGACTCAGCACGTTTATCCGGACTGAAACTGGGTATTCAACGTAGCTCTGACGGCACTATCAGTCTTATCGGTCTGCAAGGTAAGCCAGCAGATCAGTCTTTGGTTGACTCACAGATTAATTGGCTTGAACAACTGCAGTCATGGCGCGATATCGAATTATTGTCGGCTGAAATTCAATTTGAAGATTCGCTTCAGCCACAATTCAGCGGTCTCTATCAAATTAACCAGTTGGCCTTTATACAGGCTAAAAAGTCCAGACTGATAGGTGATATTGAACTGCCACATCATCTGGGGCAGCAGCTCAGTTTCACTGTGGGGGCCGTATTAACTGCTGATGGTATAGCGAATTGGCAAATTGATGAGCTGGAAGCTGGCCAATTGCAATTGGCGGCGTTGCTGCAGGATCAACAACTGGATGATATTTCAGTGATGCGCGGACGCGTTGATATCTCGATGGATGCGAGCTCGGTACTGAAAAAACAATGGCGAGGACTGATTCAATTCACCGATGTGAGTCTGGCAAATCTGAATAAGCCGGAAATTGAGCCATTAAACATTGATGTCATGACCGGACAATTTAATTGGCAAGGCGATGCTGCGGCATGGCAGTTAAATGCCAACTCCATTCAGTTAACGATAGAAGGTGATAGCTGGCCGCAATCAACTTTCAATCTGCAATTTTCAAACGAGCAAGGCTGGGAGGCTGAAAGCAGTTATTTGCGGCTTAGTGATGCAACTGCCCTGGCATTGTTGAGTCAGACAGCACCGGAGTTATTGACCCAATATCAACCAGCCGGTGATATCCGTGAATTCCAGTTACAGCTGGATAAAGCTCACGAATTATTATCGGTGAAAATGCGGGTGGATGAGTTTGCCAGCCAACCGGTTGAAGATATCCCCGGGGTAACAGGGCTCAGTTTGCGAGTTGAGTGGGAGCCTAGTTTTGCAAACGTTTCGGTGAACAGTCGAAACCTAACGATCTTTGCACCGAGCTGGCTGCCTGAGGCTATTTACTTTGATGTGGCTGAAGCAAATATTGACTGGCAACAGGATGGGGATCACTGGCAGTTTAAACTTTCAGAAATGAACATCTGGAATAACGATCTGACCCTGCGTGGCAAAATCGGCATTGAGCAACAAAGCGATACCACATTGGCAGATATTGATATGCAAATGCTGGATGTGGCGGTTGCTAAATGGTTGACCTACGTGCCACGCGCTATTTTAGATCCTGATTATCTTGCCTGGGCTGAAGATGCCTATACCGGTGGGCAGATCGAAACTGGAACACTTCGCTTGAAAGGCGACTTATCTGAGTTTCCATTTAAAGAAAATGATTCAGCCAATGAATTTGAGTTCGCCTTGAATGTGGTGGATGTTGGCCTGAACTATGGTGTGGGTTGGCCTGTTTTGGAGGCAATCAACGGACAAGTGCTCAGTACCGGTAATCGTCTGAAGATCCTGCCGCGTACAGGAAAAATTGCAGGTTTCAATTTTGTCGATGTCAAAGCCGATATCAATAATGTGTATGAAGGAAAACCGGTATTAGACTTAAAAGGCTTTTTATCCGGAAGTACTCATAACGCACTTGGCTTTTTACAGGCCAGTCCCTTGAGCCCGCGTTATGGCGAAATCACTGACTGGGTTAAAGCGCAAGGCAATAGCAATATTGATTTAAAACTGAAAATTCCTTTACTTGATCCTGATGCAACCGATGTTGAGGGTTATGTCAGTTTTGAGAGCAGCCAGTTAAGTCTGACCACATTATCAGGCATGCCCATTGAGGATGTTAAAGGAAAGCTTTTCTTCAATAATGATGGTGTGAATGCAGAAGCCATTACCGCCACTATTTTTTCCCGTCCAGTGATATTGGATGTTATTTCACAAGCAGAATCGACGCTTGTAACAGCTACTGGTGAGGTAGATGTGCTGCAACTTGCTGAATTATGGCAAGCCGAGATGCCGGGCTTTGTTCGTGGTATTACCCCTTATCGGACAGATATCGAAATTCGCGAAAAATCGATGGGTGATTTTGAGATTGATATACAGGTGATGTCAGAATTAGCGGGTATAACCATTGATGCACCACAACCCCTTGGAAAAACGGCAACAGAAAGTCGTCCGCTCAGCATACGATTAGACCAGGATCCACAGCAGCGCCCCATCATTCACCTAAATTATGATGACACTTTGAACGCTGTCTGGCTTAAAGAGGAACCGGTAAGAGCTGATATCACCATTGGCATACCTGATCCGCAATTGCCGGCGGCGGGAGTTCGCCTAAGAGCACGTCTTAACGAATTATCTGTATCAGATTGGACGCAATGGCAACAAAAATGGCTGGCGGATTTATCTGCGACAGAGAATACCGATAACTGGCCTGCAGTTGAAATTGAATTAGCTGTGGATAGCCTGCAGTTTAATCAATGGATACTCAGCGATGTGCAGTCAACAGCGTTTCAAAGGAATCAAATTTGGCAACTGGAAATTCAATCCAGACAAATGCGTGGTAATGTTCATTGGCCAATGGATTCTGCCTTATTACCCACCTTGCATTTTGATTTTGTCGATCTGCAACTACCTGGATCGGCAAATGAGAACGCTGGTCGTAAAAAATTCAACTCTGACCTGTGGCCCAGTTTTCAGTTAAATATTGATAATTTGACTGTCGATGGTATGCAGTTAGGAAGAGTGCAGGCTAAAGCACTCCAGCAAGATAACCGCTGGGTGTTGGAAAATGCCACGTTGCAGTCAGCTGTTTTACAAGCCAATTTGGACGGTGTCTGGCAACAAGGTGAATCTGCCAGTAACAGTCAATTGAATTTACAAGTCAGCAGTAATGATCTGGCTGGCCTGTTTATGGATTTAGGTTATCAACCGACGATTCACTCCAATCAAGTCAATGTGTCAGGACAGTTCAGCTGGCCAGATGAACCTTTGAATCTGTCATTGGCAGAACTGCAGGGTAATCTCAATCTTCAAGTGAGTAGTGGTCAGCTGGTTGATGTTGAACCGGGAGCGGCAGGACGCATATTTGGTTTAATGAGTTTTGCCGCTATACCGCGTCGACTGGCTCTGGATTTCAGTGACTTTTTTGGTAAAGGTTTCGCGTTTCGTCAAATCAGTGGCGATTTTGAGTTTGCTAATGGCCTCGCTGTCACCAACAATCTGACGATGCGTGGGGAAAGCGCCACTATTGACGTCACTGGCCCTATTAATATTGTTGACAGAACTTATCATCAAACTGTGGTGGTGACACCGAAGGTCTCCTCGACCTTACCACTTGCGGGTGCGGTAGCAGGTGGACCGGTAGGTCTTGGTGTTGGTACCGCTATCTATCTGGTAGACCGGATTGCTGGCCGTCTATTTGACCGGGATCTGGTCGATATGATCAGTTATCGCTACAGACTTACTGGAACCTGGGATGAACCTGATCTATCGTTGAATCGCCCTGAAACGCCTTAGGATCTGCTAAGATTGTCATTTTTGCCGCATAGTCCAAATACGATGACAAGCCCTTTATTTGAACAATTGGAACAACACATTCTTCTGCCTGCCGAGCTGCAATCGCAGGATATTGAGCAGGCATTATCAAGTGCCATGCGACCCGGTGTCGATTTTGCTGATTTATATTTCCAGCGGTCTCGCGGGGAAAACTGGCTGATGGATGATGGCATCATTAAAGACGGTGGCTATCATCTTGAGCAAGGTGTTGGTGTTCGGGCCTGCAGTGGTGAGAAAACCGGATTTGCCTACTCGGATGATCTGAGCTTGAAATCCTTGCTGGAAGCGACCCATGCAGCCAGCGCCGTGGTAAAACATGGTCAACAAAAACAGATCGACGCACGCAAGCATGTGAACGCATCATCATTCTATCCAGAGCTTGACCCCATCTTAGGCATGGACACGCAAACAAAGTTAAACCTGTTACGCGAGGCAGATGCTTATGCCCGCGCTGCTGATCCGCGGGTTACACAAGTCACGGTAAGCTTGGCAGGAAGTCTTGAACACATTTTGATTGCGGCCAGTGATGGCACTTATGCCGCCGATATTCGGCCGTTAATACGCATGAATGTCAGTGTGATTGTTGAATCAAAAGGGCGGCGCGAACGTGGCAACGCGGGTGGTGGTCGCCGTCTGGATTATCAGTATTTTGTCGATAATGATTTAGCTGTCGCTTTTGCTAAAGAGGCGGTTCGACAGGCATTAGTCAATCTGGAAGCAGTTGATGCGCCGGCTGGAACCATGCCGGTAGTGTTGGCATCGGGCTGGCCCGGGGTGTTATTGCATGAAGCTGTTGGGCATGGTTTGGAAGGTGATTTCAATCGCCGTGCGACATCCGCTTTCTCCGGCAAAATCGGTGAACAAGTGGCCTCACCTTTATGTACTGTTGTGGATGATGGCACATTATCGGATAGACGCGGATCACTGACCATAGACGATGAAGGTACACCAACTGAATTCACCACCTTGATCGAAAACGGCCGATTGACTGGCTATATGCAGGACAAATTAAATGCCCGTTTAATGGGCATGCGCAGTACTGGTAATGGCCGGCGTGAATCCTACGCTCATCTGCCTATGCCACGAATGACCAACACCTATATGCTGGCCGGGCAACATAAGGCCGAAGAAATTATTGCTTCTGTTGAAAAAGGCATTTATGCCGTCAATTTTGGCGGTGGTCAGGTCGATATTACTTCCGGGAAATTTGTGTTTTCCAGCAGCGAAGCCTACTTGATTGAAAATGGCAAAGTGACGCGGCCGGTGAAAGGTGCCACGCTTATTGGCAATGGCCCTGAAGTTATGAATCTTATCAGCATGGTGGCTGATGATCTGGAACTGGATTCAGGAATTGGTAATTGCGGTAAAGAAGGGCAGAGTGTACCGGTCGGGGTTGGTCAACCAACTTTGAAAATCGATGCATTGACGGTCGGAGGAACGGCTTAAATGAGTTCACAGCACAAAGCCGTCGCGTTAATTTCCGGTGGTTTGGATTCGATGCTGGCGGTGCGGGTCATGCAAGAACAAGGTATTGAAGTTGAAGGCATTAATTTTTTTACCGGATTTTGCGTCGAAGGCCATACTCACGCGATCCGCAATCAGCATAAAGATAAACAAAAACGTAACAACGCATTATGGGTCGCTGAACAGCTTGGTATCAAATTACATATCATTGATGTAATCGAAGAATACAAAGATGTATTGCTCAATCCAAAACATGGTTATGGCAGCAATATGAATCCTTGTCTGGACTGTAAAATCTTTATGGTCAGAAAAGCCGTCGAATGGGTCAAACAGCATCATATGCGAGGTTTTGATTTCATCATTACCGGCGAAGTCATTGGTCAACGACCTAAATCCCAACTAAAACGTACCATGCCGATTGTGGCAGCTGAATCTGGTGCAGATGATCTGCTGTTAAGACCTTTGTGTGCTAAAAATCTGCAACTTACCAAACCGGAACGAGAAGGTTGGGTCGATCGTGAAAAGCTGTATGGCTTTCATGGGCGAAATCGCAAGCCGCAGATCGCCTTGGCAAAACAGTTCGGTTTTGATGATTTTGCCACGCCTGCTGGTGGCTGTTGTTTCCTGACCGATGAAAGTTATTCCAGCAAGTTGGTGGACTTATGGAAAGCCAGAAACAGTCGTGAATATGAGCTGGATGACATTATGTTGTTGAAGGTTGGTCGACATATTCGACCGAAAGCCGATTTTAAAATGATCATTGCGCGTGATGCTGGTGAAAGCAAATTCCTGGAAGGATATCGAAAACAGTTTATCAGTCTGTACTCAACCAGCCACAATGGACCGATGGCGATTATTGACGGTGATATTGAGCAACAGGATTATTCACTTGCAGCATCCATTGTTGCGCGTTTTGGTCAAGGTCGTCATGCTGATGAAGTCGAGGTGGAAATTACGGTTCCTGATAAACCACCCAGACAAATTCAAACCCGACCTATTAACGTAGAACAGGTTCCACAGGAGTGGTACGTGTGAAACAATTCGAATTAGATGCAAGAAGACTGTTATGTCCCTTGCCAGTAATCAAAACGCAGAATAAAGTAGCTGAATTATCTTCAGGCGATATTCTCAAAGTAATCTGTACTGATCCTGGAGCATTAAGTGATATCCCGGCATGGGCCCGCATCCACGGCCATCAGATTATGGAATCGGTGGAGCAGGATGATGAGATCATTATCACGGTCCGTGTTGGTGCGTAGCACCTTTATGGTGCGAGTATAAGTTTGTTTGCACTGTTTTAATGCGTTCCGGTTTGGGCGGTGCACTCAAATGGTTGATTTTATAGGCCAGATGAGTTGGCAAGGTTTGTGCTGTAATTGCGAGTGAGTTTTTTGCACCAAGGTGTGCAGTTTTTTCAATTTTGGAGATTATAAATGTCAGTCGAAAATGTGCTTCAGTTGATTAAGGACGAGGACGTTAAATTCCTTGATTTCCGTTTCACCGACACGCGTGGTAAAGAGCAGCACGTTTCTTACCCTGCCCATTCAATTGATGAAGATACTTTCTCAGAAGGTGTGATGTTTGACGGTTCATCTGTTGCTGGCTGGAAAGGTATCAATGAATCAGACATGATTCTGATGCCAGATGCTTCAACTGCCGTTTTGGATCCATTCATGGACGATACTACATTGATCGTTCGTTGTGATATCGTTGAACCAGCTACCATGCAAGGTTATGAGCGCGACCCACGTAGCGTTGCAAAACGCGCAGAAGCCTACCTGGCTTCTACCGGTCTGGCTGATACTGCTTACTTTGGTCCTGAACCTGAATTCTTTATTCTTGATGATGTTCGCTGGGGTAGTGATATCTCAGGTTCATTCTATAAAATCGATTCCAATGAATCGTCATGGAATACTGAGAAAGTGTTCCCAGACGGTAACAAAGGTCACCGTCCAAGTGTTAAAGGTGGTTATTTCCCAGTACCACCAGTGGATTCACTGCAAGACATCCGTTCTGCCATGTGTTTGACCATGGAAGAAATGGGTCTGGTAACTGAAGTTCACCATCATGAAGTGGCAACTGCTGGACAATGTGAAATTGGTACTAAATTCAACACCTTGGTTAAAAAAGCTGACGAAGTTCAAATCCTGAAATACGTTGTGCAAAACGTGGCTCATGCCTATGGTAAAACAGCGACATTTATGCCAAAACCATTAGTTGGTGATAACGGTAGTGGTATGCACGTTCATCAATCTTTAGCCAAAGATGGTGAAAACCTGTTTACTGGTAACAAATACGGTGGTTTGTCTGAAACAGCCTTGTTTTACATCGGCGGTATTATCAAACACGCTAAAGCATTAAACGCATTCACTAACCCTGGTACTAACAGCTACAAACGTCTGGTTCCAGGCTTTGAAGCACCAGTTATGCTGGCGTATTCAGCTCGTAACCGTAGCGCCTCTATTCGTATTCCTTTTGTCAGTAATCCAAAAGGCCGTCGTATTGAAGTTCGTTTCCCTGACCCATCAGCCAACCCATACCTGGCGTTCAGCGCGATGATGATGGCGGGTCTGGATGGTATCAAAAACAAGATCCATCCTGGCGATGCAATGGATAAAGATTTATACGATTTGCCACCAGAAGAAGATGCAGCGATTCCAAAGGTTTGCCATGCGCTGGATCAGGCTTTGGCAGAGCTGGACAAAGATCGTGCATTCTTAACTGAAGGCGGTGTTTTCACGGATGACATGATTGATGGATATATTGCATTGAAGATGGAAGAAGTCACCCGTCTGCGTATGGAAACACATCCTGCAGAGTTTGATTTATACTACAGCCTGTAATTTTTTTTGATTGCAGTCACAAAACGCCTCCTTTATGGGGGCGTTTTTTTTGGTTTGCCGGTTGCACATTAGTTAGCCCTAACCTATATTCCTATTCATGAAATTTATTATTTTTATGTTGGTAGGTTTGGGAACAGCGGTTGCCGGTGACATCTATCGATGGATTGATGAAAATGGCAATGAAGTGTATTCAGATCAGCCAACTGAAAATGCCGAAAAGATTGAACTACGACATTCCATGATTTATACCCCGGTAGAAATACCAGGGAGTAATGAATCTATTACGGAGGCTTCGCAAGAAGACACCGGGCAATCAGAGCCCGTGCCGAATTATCAGCTGAGTATTGTGTCACCTGAAGATGATGCCGGTATTAGAGTCAATAATGGGAATGTTCTGGTGAATCTGCAGCTTCTGCCTGCATTGGTACCGGAACGTGGTGACAAGATTCAGCTCTATCTTGATGGTTTGCCTGCAGGTATACCAATGCCGCAATTGAGTTTTTTACTGGAAAATCTGGATAGAGGAACTCATCAACTTTCTGCAGTTGTATTAAACGCTTCAGGCGAAGTCCTTGCCCAAAGTACTACCACCACCTTTCATTTGCAACGAAGCAGCTTACTGCAACCGGGTCGTGAACAGAATAATCAACCTGCACCTGGAGCACCAACAATTCCAGCCAATCCTTCAATACCAAGTCTTCCCTCGGCGCCCGGGCTTCCATCAACTCCCAGCCTTCCATCAACCCCTGGTTATCCAACGATACCAGGCCACGCTCCAACTCCAACTCCTAGCACGCCGAATTCCAACTAATTTTCCTTGAATAACCTTGTGCACCAAAATGAGGCGTACAATAGCGTAAAAAGACATCCCAAGCACCTGGGATAATGCCTTTGACTCATTTTCATATACACAAAATTAAATTATTTCTATTGGAATCATTACGTTAAATTTTATGTTTTGTAATGAGCTTATAAATGGAGCGTTTTTTGCAAATGGCATGCCATGAACTTAAATGACAAACTTATCAACCTAGAACAATTATCCAGTAATGATGTACTGGAAAGTTTGACTACCGCCATATTGGTGCTCGACACCAATTTACGTGTTTGTTACATCAACACGGCAACGGAAGTTATGTTTGAAATCAGCCAACGCCAGGCGGAGCATATTCCGTTTCAGACGCTTTTACCAGGTGAAACCCATTTGTTAACGTCGTTGCGTCGGGTTATCGGTAACGGACAAGCATTGATTGAACGAGAAATTCAATTGTTTCTTCCGGCCGCTGGCGAAATAGTTGTGGATTGTTCTATCAAAATGCTGGATGTCGCAGAACCACGACTGCTGGTTGAATTGGCCCAGTTAGATTATCAGCAACGAGTAAATCGTGATGAAAATCTGCATACCCAACAACAGGTAGTTCGTGGACTGGCACATGAAATTAAAAATCCGTTAGGTGGTTTAAGAGGCGCTGCACAATTATTGGAGCGTCAGCTGGATTCAGATGATTTAAAGGAATACACCCAGATCATCATTAACGAAGCTGATCGCTTGCAGAACTTGATGACACGAATGTTGGGGCCCTATCAGCAATCTGAAAAAGACCAGGTCAATATTCATGAGGTATTGCAACGGGTACGGCAGTTGGTCGATATCGAGGTGGACGAACGGCTCAAATTTATAGCGGACTATGATCCGAGTATTCCCGAGTTATATGCTGATTTTGACCAGTTGATTCAGATCATGCTGAATATAGTACGTAATGCTGTTCAGGCGATGCATGGAGCCGGTGTAATACGTTTACGAACCCGAATTCAACGTAATCTCACCATAGAAAAACGTTTTCATAAATTAGGTGTATTGATTGAAGTCGAAGACAACGGACCGGGCATTCCCAAACAGTTACAGGACAGCTTATTTTACCCTTTAGTCACAGGAAGAGCTGACGGCACTGGTCTTGGACTTTATCTGGTACAGAATCTGGTTCAGCGTAATGCGGGTACAGTCAGTTGTACCAGCCATGCGGGCCAAACCATATTTTCAATTATTTTTCCTTTGGAGTTAAAACCGTGAGCGCTAAAGCGATAGCATGGATTGTTGATGATGACCGATCAATTCGATGGGTGTTACAAAAGGCACTGGAAGCCGTAGATATTTCTGTCAAAGCCTTTGAAAGTGGGGATCTGGTTTTAGAGCAACTCAAACGCGGCACCGATACTCCTCCAGATGTGCTGGTCAGCGATATACGCATGCCGGGTCTTGATGGTTTACAGCTACTTGCTGAGATTCAGCGAAATCAGCCTGAATTGCCGGTCATTATCATGACGGCATATTCGGATCTGGATAGTGCTGTTTCGGTTTATGAAGGTGGCGCCTTTGAATACCTGCCAAAACCCTTTGACGTGGATGAAGCTGTTGATTTAGTTCAACGGGCCATCACTCACCATCGTCAGCAACATACTAATCCTGCCGGTGAGATGAATATTGGCAGTGAGATTATTGGTGAAGCACCAGCGATGCAGGAAGTGTTTCGGGCCATAGGTCGTTTGGCTCGGTCAAATATTACCGTATTAATCAATGGTGAGTCGGGTACTGGTAAAGAGCTGGTGGCGCATGCTTTACATAAACATAGCCCGCGTCGTCAGGCACCATTTATTGCTTTGAATATGGCGGCTATTCCCAGAGAATTATTGGAATCGGAATTATTCGGTCATGAAAAAGGCTCTTTTACCGGGGCACATGTACAACGCAAAGGTCGTTTTGAACAGGCTGATGGCGGTACCTTATTCCTGGACGAAATTGGCGATATGCCACTTGAATTGCAAACACGCTTGCTGCGCGTGCTTTCTGATGGCGAATTCTTCAGAGTCGGCGGACATAGTCCGGTAAAAGCAGATGTGAGGATAATTGCAGCGACGCATCAGAATCTGGAGCAGCAGGTTGAGCGTGGTGATTTTCGTGAAGATTTGTTTCACCGATTAAATGTCATCCGTATACACATCCCATCATTACGCGAACGCCGTGAAGATATTCCAGCCCTGGTTGCGTATTTTCTGAACAAAGCTGCCCGCGAACTCAATATGGGGGTGAAGAGCGTATCTCCGGAAGTCGAACGCTATTTATCGCAGTTGCCATGGCCGGGTAATGTAAGGCAGCTTGAGAATACCTCACGCTGGTTGACTGTGATGTCACCTGGCCAGGTGGTACAAATGGATGATCTGCCCATAGAGCTCACTGCCGACGCCAGTATTGAATCAAGCCGCAGTGGTGGAGACTGGCAACAACTATTCCGTCAATGGGCTGCAAACAAAGCCTTGAGTGGTCAGGAAGGCGTATTGGCTGATGTGGTGCCGATGATCGAACATCTGTTGATGGAGGTCGCTTTAGAGAAAACCGCGGGTAAGCGTCAGGAAGCCGCAAAATTATTGGGCTGGGGCCGTAATACCCTAACCCGGAAACTGAAAGAGAATTAACAAACAGGCTTGCGGGTAAGTCGCATCCTGTGTATAGTATGCGACTTAGTCAGGTGCGGGGTGGAGCAGCCTGGTAGCTCGTCGGGCTCATAACCCGAAGGTCGTTGGTTCAAATCCAGC